>DAOWCM010000303.1 GCA_030639555.1 Candidatus Eiseniibacteriota bacterium
CGAGCGACACCACCCCCAGCCCTTCCGCCTCTGCTTTCTCGAAGGCGACCACGATGCGCGTGGCCTTCTTGACCTCGCCATCGCTCGGGGCGAATCCGCGGTGGATCACCTCTATCTGTCTCGGGTGAATGCAGCCCTTGCCATCGAAGCCCAGGCCCTTGGCCTCGATCACGCTCGCCATCAGGCCCTCCGTGTCGGTCACATCTGAGAAGACCGTGTCTATCGGCTGAACGTGGGCCGCACGGGCGGCGTTCACGACCTGTGACCGCGCCCAGAAGCTCTCGCGGCCCTCGTTGGTGCGCTGCGTGCCGATGTCGGCCGTGTAGTCCTCGAGCCCGATGGTCAGGGCGACAACATTCGGAGAGGCGGAGGCAATCTCGTATGCGTTGAAGCACCCGAGCGCACTTTCGACGATGGGCATGAGGAAGACCTCGTTCGTAACCCCCTTCTCCTTCCGGATCTCCTGCACGCGCGCATCGACGGCCTTAACGTCGTCCGCGCTCTCGCACTTCGGGATCAGGATGATGTGGACGTTGTGCGGGACGAGGAACGGAAGGTCCTCCAGTCCTGCCGGAATCTGATTGATGCGCACCATGCGCTCGGCGCCGAGGAAGTCGACCGAGCGGAGGACGTTCCGCACGACGTAGCGTGCCGCCTCCTTCTGGCTCGGCGCGACGCTGTCCTCGAGATCGATGATGACCCCGTCCGGCTGGTGGAGCCCTGCGTTCAGCATCAGCTTCACCTGGTCGCCAGGGAGATACAGCCTCGACCGGCGGAAACGGTCGCGCGTCGTCCCGTACTGCGTGGACTCCTTCGCTTCAGGCAGAAGCTCCACCGCTAACCCTGGGTTCGCGGCCTTGACCGCGGCCTCCAGCCTCGCCCAGATGACGAATGGAACCGCGCCCGCGTCCACCACCTCAACGACGGCGTGCTTGACACCGAGCGCCTCGAGCCCCTGCTCGACGGACTTCTTGATCGACGCGCCGTACATCGACTGGACCCGGCTCTCGACGGCGACGCTGGTGCCGCCGCTCTCCTTGAGCTCGACAGAGATCCAGCAGTCCGAGCGGACCCTGTCTCCCTTTCGGCCCGCCTGACCGGTTGTGCTCACAGCGCCCCTCCTTCTCTACAGGCTTTCCTGCGGTTCCCCGCCAGCCAGATTGTACTACTCCGTGGCTACATGCCCGAGTCCAGATCCCGATCGCCGGGCCCTACGCCGCCGCCAGCAGGCCGCCTCTCTGATATATCTCCATCTGAACGTCCGAGAACGGCCTGCCCTCAAACACCTTGCCCTTGGCCAGGTGCGTAATCCTGCCGGTGGTCAGATCGACCTCGATCTCATCCCCGCTCTTGGCACCCGCGTCCGACAGGTCGGCCGCCATTATCGGCATCCCAGCGTTGATCGCGTTCCGCTCGTAGATGGCGCCGAACGACGTCGCGATGAGGAGCGAGACGCCGAGGCTCGTGAAGCAGTCCACGGCCTGCTGGCGCGAGCTCCCGCACCCGAAGTTCGAGCCGACCACCACGATGTCGCCCGGCGCGGCGTCGCTCGGGAAGCTCTCCCACCCCGGGAGGTTTCCGAACGTGTGCTGCCCCATCTCGGCGATGTCCGTGATAGCGAGATGCCGGTTGTGGAAGATCATATCCGTGTCGATGTTGTCCTTGTCGACGATCCACACTCTACCCTTGACGACCGTCGGGCGCCCACCCGAGGCCCCCTCGGAGCCCCCCCCGGCGGCCGCGTCCGTGGGACGCGCGCTCGCCAGTTCAGGATCGGGCATGAAGACCGCCGGCTTGTCGGGGATGCTGTCCGCCGTCGCTATCTGGCCCGCCACGGCCGACGCGGCCGTGGTCGCCGGGGACGCGAGGTAGACCTCGCCCTTCCCTTGCTTACCCGGGTAGTTGCGGTTGCCCGTGCTGACCGTCACCTCACCCGGCCCGTTCTGGCCCAGCTGCCCCGCTGCGCAGCCCGCGCAGCCCGCGTTGCCCACGAGGACGCCCGCGGTCTTGAAGGTCTCGATGATCCCCTCTGCCAGACATCTCTGCCAGACCGCGTCTGTCGCGGGCACTATCTTGAGAACGACGCCCGGAGCGACCTTGCGGCCCTTGAGGACCTCCGCGGCCGCGGCCATGTCCGAGTAGCGCCCGTTCGTGCAGGAGCCTATGAAGGCCGAATCGATCTTTCTTCCCCCGACCTCGCTGACCTCGACCACGTCGTCCGGGTGCCCGGGCCGCGCGATGAGTGGCACGAGCCCGTCGATGTCCACGTGGACTTCAGCGTCATAGTGGGCGTCCGCGGTAGCGTAAGCCGGCGTGAACGAGGTCGCGCCCGCGGCCCGGCAGTACTCTATGACCTCGTCACTCGGAGGGAAGAAGGTGATAATCCCTCCCATCTCCGTCGCCATGGACGCGATCGTGATGCGCGCGTCGAGCGACAGCGAGTCGACGATGTCTCCGTAGTACTCCGCGGCGTAGCCCAGAAGTCCGCTCGCGTGGAAGTGCCTCAGGCACGCAAGCACGATGTCCTTCGGCGTCGCCAGAGGACCAGGCTTGCCGGTGAGGTTGATGCGCATGGATTTCGGCACGTTGAACCAGACACGCCCGTGCGCCCACGCGCTGGCGATGTCCTGGTCTCCCATCCCCTGCCCGAATGCGCCGATCGCCCCGAGGATATTCGCGTGCGAGTCGGTCGAGACGATTGTGCCGCCCGGCGCAACCAGCCCTTCGTCGATGGCGAGGTGTGTCCCGATGCCGGCGTTGACATCGTAGATCGATATGCCCCGCGCACGCGCGAAGCCGCGGCAAACCTGCTGGTTCGCCGCGTACTTCTGATCCGAGCCCCCGGGGTTGCAGTCGAACGTGAAGTACGTCTTCCGGGCGTCCTCCACGACCAGCCCGTGCTCCTCGATGTTCTTCACCACATTGGCGCCGCCGAAGTCCCTGGCGACACGAGCATCGATAACGACGTCCACGGTGTCGCCAGGCGCGACATCGCGCCCTGCGTGTGTCCCTACGATCTTCTCAATTATCGTCGCTCCCAATCTGCTTCCTCCAGACTCCGGTGCGGTTGTCCCCCCGCCTCTTGCCGTCGGTTCCGGGCGTCGAAAGACCGCTCGATCTCGGAGCCCCCTTCGCATTCCCGCTGCTGGGAGTTTCGTGACCGAGCGGCCGTTGCGTTCAGCAAGGTGGAGCGAGAGCCTCGATGCTACTCACATCCCCTACCCCACTTGATGCTCATCACCTTGCCGTCTTTGCTCCCCAGTCCTTCAGACTCGACCTGGAAGATATACACGCCAGGC
>DAOWCM010000432.1 GCA_030639555.1 Candidatus Eiseniibacteriota bacterium
GACTGCCCTCGTCCATGTTCGCGACCGTCAGGGCGTACCTCACGGGCGCGTCGTCAGAAGCTCCACCGCCCGAGAACGCGACGCCGGCCACGAACGTGAAGACGATGGGCATTGCGAGCAGCCAGAAGAGCGCGGACCGGTCCGAGCAGAGCACCCGCATGTTCAGTGCCGCTATCGAGTAGATGTTCTTCACGCGCGTCCCTTCCTCAGACCCGACGTCTGGCCAGCAGGAACACGGCCAGCACGATGAACACGGCCGACATGGCCGAGATGATGGCGATCTCCTGCGTGATGCCGGCGAGGCCGGCGTCGTCGAAGATCAGTTTCTTGAACCCACCGTGGGCCCAGTAGTTGAACGTGAAGCGCCCGAGTCGCTGGAAGGCCTCGGGCGCCTGCTCGATCGGCCACATGCTGCCACCAAGAAGAGACATCACGAGAATGAACGCGGTCCCCACGTTGTCGGTCTGCCGCCCGGTGCGGGCCGCCGCGGCTATGAGCATCGCGAGCGACGTCGCGCCGGCCGCGGTGACGAGCGCCATGATGACGGTAGCGCCCGGGTGGCTGCCCCACTCGATGCCGAAGAACAGACTGCCGAGCGCGATCAGCGTGAGGATCTGGAGCGCGGCGAGTACGTAGGAACCGAGCATCTTGCCCGCGATGATCGAGACCTTCGAGAGCGGTGCGGCCATCAGGCGCTCGTACGTGCCGGACTCGCGCTCCTCGTGAATGGTCTTGGCGCTGGTCAGCATCGTGAACAGCAGAAAGAGCACCGCGAAGCCCGGGGCGAAGTACGCGTGTATGTCGAAGTCGACCGTGTCCGTGTCGGTGGCGTCGAGAGACACCGGGGGCGCCGTCCACGCGTCACGCATCCACATGAACATCCAGCCCCACAGGGCGAGGTGCTCCGAGTCGCTGAGTGGTTCGTCCTTGTCCAGCGTCTCGAACACGCCTCGACCCAGCGCACTGCCCGCCGACACGTAGGAGACGAACTGCTCGACCATGGACTGGACGATGCCGGCCTTGATGTCGCTCGCCGGATCCCGGAGGACGCGCGCCTCGGCGGGAGTGCCCGAGACGAAGCTATCGATCAGTCCCTCGGGGATCACGACGGCCGCCGACTTCTCCCCGGCCGCGACGGCCCGCCGCGCTTCCTCCTTGCTTGCGCGCTCCACCTCGAAGAGCTCGTGCTGACTGAGGAAGCCTGCGGCCGCGTCCGCTAGGAACCCGCCCTCCTCGGGAGCGACCAGCAGAAACTCGACCGTCGATATGCCCGACTCGCCTCCGAACGCGAAACCGATGATGGCCGTCATGCCCACGGGAAGGAGCAGCATCATGACCAGCGTGTTCCGGTCACGAAGCCTCATCCGAAGGTCCTTGAGCGCTATGTGCAGAGCCTTCATTCTTCCAGTCGCTTCCCCGTCAGATGCAGGAACACGCTCTCGAGGTTGGGGATCGTCACGTCCACTGAGTGGATGTCGACTCCGCTGCCCGTCAGCTTCTCCACGACGGTCGGCAGGAGATTCGCGCCCCTGACCACGTTAAGCGTAAGCTCGTCGTCGCTCTTCGCGACCTCGCTGACCTCCGGGAGGGACGCCAGCCAGTCGATGAGGGCATCGTCGAGCCCGTCCGCGCGCACCGCGATGACGCCGGTCGCTCCGATCGAATCGGTGAGCTCGTCGCGCGTTCCCACCGCGATCATCTTACCTTCGTCCATGATGCCCACGCGGTCGCACAGGAACTCGGCTTCCTCCAGGTAGTGCGTCGTGTAGAGAACGGTCAGGCCTTCGGTGTTGAGCTTCTTGACGAGGTCCAGGATGCTCCTGCGGGTGGACGGATCTATCCCCACCGTCGGTTCGTCGAGGAACAGCACGTCGGCCCGGTGAAGCAGCCCGGCCGCGCTGCTGAGCCGTCCCTCCATCCCGCCGGAGAGCGCGTCGAGCCTGC
>DAOWCM010000402.1 GCA_030639555.1 Candidatus Eiseniibacteriota bacterium
GTGGAGATCGAGCCGGCTTCGCGGCTGACGGGCGGAAGCTACGGCCCCGAGGCGGGACTCGCCTGCACGGTCGCGCTGGCTGTCTGGGGCGCGTGGCTCATCTGGAAGAGAACGGGACGCGGGTCGACCGAGGGCCATTCGCGAGATGAGCCCTGACCGACCCGCGTAGACTGCTTCCGCCGCGCCGCCTCAATCGGGGCGGGGCGAACACGTACCGCCGCACTCACGAACGCGCAGCTTCTGCTCTCGTCTGTGTCTCCGCTACTCCAGGATCCCGACGATGGTCTTACAGTCGGTCGCGTTGGCGAGCGTGCGAATGTGCTCCGCGTCCGATTCCTTCGAACCGTCGATGGATATCAAGGTCGCGTTCCCCGCCAGCACGTGCATCTCGTACGTGCCGTCGCCGAAGTGCTCCATCGCGTCGTAGCCGCAAGCGGTGACTTTCTTCATGCCCGTCTTTCCGGCCACCGATGCCATCATCGGGTTCGATATGAACATCCGCAGGCTGATGAGCATCGGCGAATTCGCCGAGATGACCATGTCGATCTCCGAACCGTCCGGCGTCCTGTACGTTCTCTCAACGACGAGCGTCGCGAAGAACCCCGCCCCTATGGCCGACGCGTCGAGGCCCTCGGCCTCCTCCGCCGTCCACCCAGAGGGCGGGTCCGGCAGCGCGCCCACCAGCAGTTCGATGAGCTGCTGGTTGACGTGCGCCAGCGCCGTCTGAAGCTGCGTGCTCGCCTCCTTGTAGTCACCGCCCCCGTAGGCCTTGTTGGCCGCGGAGATGGCGTCGGTCACGTCGTCCGCGCACGCCGCACCTGCGAGAATAGCTGTGGCCAGCAGAGTCACGATCAGAACCGTAAACTGTCTCACGATCGCATCCTCCTCCCCCTCGTCTGTCTTGGGCCGTCACTACGACCCATTTCACCTTCCTTCAGCATCCTGCTGCTCCCGGGGAGCATCCAATAATGAGACTAGTCGGCGGACGCGAGCGCGCCTACCATGACCGTGCGCGTCCTGGGCCCGTCGAACTCGCAGAAGAAGACGCCCTGCCACGTGCCCAGGACGAGGGCGCCGTCGCTGACGAGCACGGTCTCCGAGCATCCGACCAGGCTGGACTTGACGTGCGCGTCCGAGTTGCCCTCGGAGTGCCGGTAGCCATCGGCGTGCGGGACGAGACGTGCGAGTTTCGAATCGATGTCTCTGACGACGTCGGGGTCTGCGCTCTCGTTGATGGTGATGGCCGCGGTGGTGTGCGGGCAGTACACGAGCACCGCGCCGTCGGTGACTCCGAGTTCCTCGGCGGCACGCTCGACATCACGGGTGATGTTGACGAACGTGGTCCGCGATGAGGTTCGCACGCTGAAGGTCGTATGCATGTCCGGTCCCCGTGTCGATCCTTACTTACGTTGACGAGCGAATGATAGTCAACGATATCTGACGTGTCAAGGAGGCGCGAATTCGTGAGTGACCCAATCCGACTGAAAATCCCGGTGACCGGCATGACCTGTGCCTCGTGCGTCGGGCGTGTCGAGAAGGCGATCGCCGGCGTGTCCGGCGTGAGCGAGGCGCCGGTCAACCTGGCTACCGCGAGCGCGAGCGTAGTCTTCGACGGCGCCCGGACAGGTGCCGCGGATATCGTCGCGGCCATCCGGGGCGCGGGATACGGGGTCGAAACCGAGCGTCTGGAGGCCGAGGTCGAGGGGATCTTCTGCGCCTCGTGCGTTCAGAAGATAGAGGGTAACCTGCTGGAGCTCCCGGGCGTTCTGTCGGCAAGTGTGAACCTTGCGACAGCGAAGATCACCATCGAAGCGGTCACGGGCACAGTGGCCCTGGACAACATCGCCGAGGCCGCGGCGCGCGCGGGCGACTACCGTGTCATCCCCGTCGCCGCGGAGGCCACGGCGCGCACCGGCGGCGCGGACCGCGAGGAACGCGAGACGGCGAGCCTCAGACGCGACCTCATCGTCGCTTCGTTCCTCACCGTGCTGGTCTTCGTCGGCAGCATGCCGATGCTCTTCCCGTTCGTCGAGCACATCCCCCTGCGCGCGCGACACCTGACGCTCTTCCTGCTGGCGACGCCCGTCATGTTCTGGGCCGGCGCCAGGTTCTTCCGCGGCTTCTGGGCGGCGACTAAGCACCGCACCGCCGACATGAACACGCTGGTCGCGGTCGGCACGTCCGCGGCGTACGTCTACAGCGCGGTCGCGACGTTCGCGCCGGCGCTCCTGTCGGAGTCACCGGGTGACATCCA
>DAOWCM010000138.1 GCA_030639555.1 Candidatus Eiseniibacteriota bacterium
CCGGACATCCTCGGGACGTACGGGACGTTCTCCTTCTACACGACCGACCCGTGGCCGGGTTCGGACGACCTCTCCGGTGGCTACGTCTATCCGGTCAGGGTCGAGCTGGGAGTGGTGCGCGCGACGCTCTTCGGTCCGCCGAACGACTTCAAGGACTACGGGAAGATAGGAGAACGCGAGGGCGCTCCCGTTTCCTACAGCGAGAAGAAGGTGGGCATCGACTTCGAGGTCTACGTGGATCCTTCGAACCCGGTCGCCCGCCTGGACATCGGCGACGCCGAGGTCCTTCTCACCGAGGGCGAGTTCAGCGAGTGGGTCGAGGTCGAGTTCGTGATGGTCCCGAACCTCGTGACGGTCAGCGGGCTGGCGCGCTTCTACCTGAAGTCGACGCATCCTGTGTTCGAGCTCTACATCACGCCGGTTCAGATCAACCCGGCCAATCAGGTGCTGCCGATCACTGACCCGCCCGAATACGGACAGGAGCTGGTCGACGCCGTCGGCTACTTCTACACGCAGAACATGCCCGAGGACACGAAGGCGCTCGAGCACGGCATCTTCGACAACGCGATCTTTACCCAACAGTCAACCATCGTGTTCGACGAACGGCTCGAGTGCTTCAGGTACGAGCTGTCGCAGTTCGAGGAAGGGCTTCTCTATTTCTATTTCGGCTCGCTCGACCAGTCGACACACATGATGTGGCGCTGTATGGACGTCGGGCATCCGGCCTACAACCCCGAGGAGGACGCGGAGTTCTCTGATTTCCTCGAGAATCTATACATCAAGTTCGACGCCGTGCTCGGCGAGGTCATGCGCACAGTCGACGAGAATACGACGCTCATCGTGCTGTCCGACCACGGGTTCGCGCCCTACTACCGGCAGTTCCATCTGAACCGGTGGCTCTACGACGAAGGGTATCTCGTCCTCAAGTCGGGAGTGAGGCCGGCGCAGGTCGAGTGGCTGCTCGGCGTCGACTGGACGCAGACGACGGCCTACGGCCTCGGCATCAACGCGCTCTACGTCAACACGGCGAACCGGGAGGGACAGGGCATCGTCCGCCCGGGGCGCGAGGCCGCTGAGCTCGTCGATGAGATAGCTGCGAAGCTAGAGGATGTGCGCGACCCGAAAACGGACCAGCGGATGATCGTGAAGGCCTACAAGGCGAGAGAGGCCTACCACGGGCCTTACAAGAGCACCGCTCCCGACATCGTCGTCGGGTACGGCTGGGGCTACCGCGGCTCGGACAAGACTGCGACGGGCCAGGTACCGGACGAGCTCGTCAGCGACAACCTGGACAAGTGGAGCGGCGACCACTGCGCGGACTATCACCACGTGCCGGGTGTGCTGTTCACGAACAAGCCGATAACGCACGAAGCCCCGTCGCTCTACGACATGGCGCCGACCCTGCTGGCCGAGTACGGCATCGCGAAGCGGAACTGGATGGTCGGGAGGTCGGTGTTCGAATAGGAGCGCAGGTACGCGCGGCTCACACGCCGTGGGCAACTCAGGCGCCGCCGAGTCGTTCGCGAGCGGCGGCCGCGAAGGAGGAGGGTATGTTCGGCGGAGGGAATCTCAAGATAGACAAGGAGCTTCTCGAGAAGGTGAAGAAGTTCTCGAAGCTCGCGGGCTACTCGTCACCCGAGGAGTTTGTGATACACGCTCTCGAGAAGGAGATAGCGAAGCTCGAGGAGTCCGATTCCGAGGACGAGATCAAGGACAAGCTGAAGGGGCTGGGGTACATCTCATAGCATGTGGCCGATTCTTAGAGCGATAACAGGCGCGTTCGACGCCATTCTGACACCGTTCGCTGGTCTCCACCCGTGGGTGGGGCTGGCCGTCGTGTCCGTCGTCACGGGCGTCGTGATGCTTCTGATATTCGGGAAGACGTCTAACCAGAAGAAGATCTCCGAGACGAAGGACAAGCTCAAGGCCTACATCATGGAGATGTGGATCTTCCGGAACGACACGCTCGTCATGTTCTTGGCCATCGGGAGCGTGATCAGGAGCAACGTGCAGTACCTGCGTCACTCGCTGCGCCCTCTCGTATTTCTGTTCATCCCGGTGCTCGTTATCATGGTGCAGCTCGGCATCCGCTACGCGAACGAGCCTCTCATGCCCGGGGATACGGCCGTGGTCTCGGTGAAGCTCAGTGAAGGAGCCGTTCCCTCGCAGACGGACCTGACACTCGTCGCGCCGAAGGGCGTCCGGGTCATCTCTCCGGCGCTTCGCATCGACTCGAAGAGCGAGGTGGACTGGGAGATCATGTCGGAGCAGCCCGGACACCACCAGCTCGCGCTCGAGACGCCGGGCGGGACGGTGCACAAGTCGCTCGACGTCGGTCCCGAGCGGAAGCTCGGTAAGGTAAGCGCCGTCAAGGCGCGCGCCAACTCGTGGAACGCGTTCCTCTATCCGGCAGAGCCACCCATCCCAGGCGACTCGATCATAGAGTCGGTCCACGTCACGTATCCGCATCGCGAGCTCAAGTTCCTCGGGCTCACCGTCAACTGGCTCCTGGCCTTCTTCGTCATCTCGGTCGCCGCCGGCTTCGCGCTGAAGGGCGTCTTCGGTATCGAGGTTTAGCAGGGAGGTCGGTGTGACCGCACGAGATGACTCCAGAGTTGACCTGCACATGCACACCGTGGCCTCCGACGGCTCGGAGACCGCGGAGACCCTCGTGCTGAAGGCGAAGTCGCTCGGGCTTGCCGCCATCGCCATCACCGACCACGATTCCATCGGTTCCGTCCGCGAGGCGCTCGCGGCGGGGGAGAAGCACGGCGTCGAGGTAATCCCCGGCGTGGAGATCGGTATCGCACACGACCCCGAGAAGCACCTGGTAGAGATAGACATCCTGGGGTACTTCGTCGACCCGGACTTCGCCGAACTCGAGGGCGTGCTCCAGAGGCTTCAGGACGCGAAGAACGGGAAGCTCATCAAGCAGATCGCCGTACTCGCGGAGAACGGGCTTCCTATAGAGGCGGACGAGGTGCTCGAGGAGGCGGCGGGCGACACGGTGCGGCGACCTCACATCTGGAAGGTGCTGCGTCGTCACCATCCGGACTTCCCGTCTCAGGAATTCTTCGACCGGACGTCATACGGTGGCGAGTGGCACGTGGCGAAGGACTTCAGCCTGAAGCTCGGGGAGTGCGTTGAACTGATCGAGCGCGCCGGCGGAGTGCCCGTGCTCGCGCACCCGGGGGCCTACAACACGACGTTCGCCAAAGGCGGCAGCATGATAGACCCCATCGTTGACGAGATCATCGCGACCTGCGCCGCCGCCGGCGTGAAGGGCCTCGAGGTCTACTACACGTACGACAAGAACCGTCCCTACCACAACGGGGAGCCGCTCATCTCGAAGGACGAGCTCGCCGAGCTCGTGGGGCACTACGCCACACTGGCAAGCAAGCACGGCATGCTCAAGACAGGTGGCACCGACTTCCACGGCGGCGCGAAACCCCAGATCGAGATCGGGGAGGTCGACGCGACCTATGCGCTCGTGAAAGCGTTGAAGGCGGCGCGACCCTAGCGCGGTTTCCGAGAGGCGACTTGAAGACATTCCTGGATTGCGTTCCCTGCTTCCTGAAACAGGCTCTTGGCGCCGCTCGAATGGCGAGCGACGACCCCGAGGCGCACGCCCGCGTGCTTCGGGCGGTGGCGAAAGCCGTCTCCGAGATGGACATGGACGACACGCCGCCCTCGATGGGGCAGGTGATCCACAGGGTCGTCAGGGAGGCGACGGGTCGGCAGGATCCCTACCGCGAGGTCAAGGACCGTTTCAACGCGCTGGCGCTCTCCCTGTACGCGCGGCTCAAGAGTATGGTTGCCGAATCCGACGATCCGTTCGGCACCGCCGTTCGTCTGGCCGTCGCGGGCAATATCATAGATTTCGGGGTCACGTCGGACATCGACGAGGAGAGCCTCGAGCGGTCCATCTCTGAGAGCCTCGCGTGGCCGCTCGAAGACGGAGCGCTCGACGCGTTGAGACTTGCCGTCGATTCGGCGGACGACATCCTCTACGTCGGGGACAACGCCGGCGAGATCGTCTTCGACAGGGTGCTGATCGAGGAGATGGACACGGACAGGGTGACTTTTGTCGTCAGGGGCGCTCCCATCATCAACGATGTCACCATGCGGGACGCGGTAGAGGTGGGACTGACCGACATCGTTGCGGTCGTCGACAACGGGTCCGACGCTCCGGGGACGATCCTGAGCGACTGCTCCCAGGAGTTCCACGAGCGCTTCCTGAGCGCCGACGTTATCATCGCGAAGGGACAGGGCAACTACGAGACACTGAGCCAGGCGCCCGGTCGGATCTTCTTCGTGCTCAAGGTCAAGTGCCCCGTCATCGCGCGGGACATCGGGTGCGACGTGGGGGCCGTGGTTATTCGAGCGCGGCACGGGCCGGCGTGTGACCGGGACTGATCTCGAGAGCGAGGAGAAACTGTCTCCTCGCTTCGTTCGTACGGCCGAGGGCCTCGAGCGTGAGGCCGCGGTTGTAGTAGGGCTCCACGGCGCGGGGGCTGAGTCGCGCGGCCTCGTCGATGGCGCGCAGCGATTCCTCGTGGCGCCCGGCCATTCGGAGCGCCGCGCCCAGGTTGTTCCAGTAGATGGACTCATCGTCGTCAAGTTCGACGGCGCGCCGCAGCTCAGCGACCGCACCGTCCGCGTCCCCCGTGGCGGCCAGGAACCTCCCCAGTGCATCGCGCACCTCGGGCGACGATGGGTGGTGCGCCACCGTGGTCTCGAGTTCGGTCCGGGCTTCGTCCCTGCGACCCGTCGCCAGGAACGCGTCCGCCAGCCGTAGCCGTGTGGGGACGTCGGGCCTCCCCAGGATGAGCGCGCGCTCGAACGCGCGTGCCGCGGACTCCGCGCTTCCAGTCTCCATGCAGTGTTCGCCGAGCACCGAGTAGAAGACACTCGGGCGCACGCCTTCCCTGATGGCCTCGTGCATCAGCCATTCCGCCGAATCGACGCGGCCCAGCTTCGACTCCGTCTTTGCGAGATACTCGAGGGCGATGGAAGACGACCTGTCGAGGTCGACCGCACACTCGAGGTAGGGCAGTGCGTCCGCGTATCGTCCCTGCTCGAAGAGCGTGGCGCCCGCGCGAAGCTGCACGTCGGGGTCGTCCCGGAAGACCCGCGCGGCCTCCGAGAACCCGGAAGACGCGGTCGCCCAGTCGCTCCACGCCTCTGCCGTGCTTGCCCTGAACTCGGTCGCTCTGGCCTCGCGCACACTGCGGGACTCGGGGCCGGCGACCTCCAGCAGCGGGGCGATGCCAAACAGCACCGTGAGTGCTACCAGGACGGTGAACAGCAAACAGACGGCGAGCAGCAGGTCGGCGAGACGTCTCCTTCTCCACACGAGGACCGTTGCCGCGCTGGCAAGTCCGAACACAATCGCCGGCGCCTTGAGCATCGGGTAGGGGAGGAGCAGTGCCACTGACAGGTAGCCCAGGAACACGAGCACGGCGACGGCCACCCTGCCTGCCGCTGGACCGAGCAGCACGGGCAGCGTCCACACGCCGGTGGCCTTGTCGCCATCGATGTCCTTGAGGTCCTTTGCGGCGAACCCCAGACCGAACGAGAGCACGATGACCCAGGCCAGCGGGGCAGGGAAGAGCGCCAGCGCGCGCTCCTCCGCGTAGACGGAGAAGCCTACGAGGCACGCCGCGAGCGACACGAGACCGAGAGTCAGGCTCGACACGAGCGGGAAACGCTTGAGCCGGAGCGGCGGGGCAGAGTAGGCGAACGAGACTATCAGCGCGAGGACAACGAACAGGAAAGTCTGGTACTTCACGTTGAGCGCGAAGAGCAGAGCGGCCAGCGAGAAGACGGCCGCCTGCCCGACGAGATCCCGACGTTCCAGGGCGCCCGACACGAGCGGGCGCCTCTCGCCCGCGACCCGGTCACCTTCTTCGTCGAAGAGGTCGTTGATCGCGACCGATGCCTGGAATGCACAGAACGTGGCGAGGCACGTGGCGAGCATCCCGAGCACGTCACCGGTCCCCGCGAACTCGACGCCGTACCGCGAGAAGAGCACCCAGCCGAACGCGATGCCGAAGGACGTGAGACC
>DAOWCM010000449.1 GCA_030639555.1 Candidatus Eiseniibacteriota bacterium
AGAAGGAGGGTAGAGATGCGTCGCCTGACGGCTGCGACAGCAGTCATTGCGATAGTGGCGCTCGCCGGAAGCGCGGGCGCGTTCACGCTCGCTGAGTGGGAGCGCTACGGCTATGCGATGTCGACGTACGACGCCAGATCGCTGGGGATGGGAGGTGCGGGGCTCGCTGCCATAGACGGAGCGGCGGGGATGGCTCTGAACCCCGCGCTTCTGGGCAAGAGTGAGGGCATCGACGTCGCCTTGACGGGTCTGATTGTCCTTGCGGAGGAGGCCAGAGAGACGCCTCTTCACGACAGCTTCGACGGTGTCATCGGGTACAACACGTACGCGCTGAACACAGAGGTCTACGACCGCTATGTGGGCGCCGTGGCATTCAACCC
The DNA here is from genome assembly GCA_030639555.1 of Candidatus Eiseniibacteriota bacterium. Taxonomy (GTDB): domain Bacteria; phylum Joyebacterota; class Joyebacteria; order Joyebacterales; family Joyebacteraceae; genus JALGZG01. The sequence continues at coordinate 381 of DAOWCM010000449.1, forward strand.
GGCGACCGAGCTCACCGACTTCAAGTGGGCGCCGGTGATCGCCGTGGGCTACGGCCCTCGCATCGACATGAGCTACGGGTACCACGTGCAGTACAGGGACCCCGACTTCCAGACGGAGCCGGCGGACAAGATCCTCTATGACTACTACATCGATGGCGACGGCGGGGTGAGCGCTCTCTCCGTAGGGTTAGGACAGGAGGTCACGCCGGAGGTCTACGTGGGGTTGGGTGTTGACTTCCTCAGTGGCGACTACGAGGTCAGCGAACGATGGGTGTATCCCGCGGACTCCGACAAGGAGGACGTCGATTCGTACGCGGAGTACAACAACGTGACCGGGACCCGGTTCACGCTCGGCGTGCTTTTCGAGAATCTCCGGAGGGTGGACATCGCCGCGGTCTATCGGGCGCCGTTCACACTCTCGGGTGATTACGACTCCCGCCCCGTCGCTCCGGCGGCCAGTTCGGTGGGCAGCTTCGAGCACGACTATCCCGGCGAGCTTGTGCTGGGCCTGGAGTACCATCCGCGGAATCTGCTCATGACGACGGTCAGCTGCGATGTCGAGTACACCCGCTGGTCCGAGTTCAAGGACGACACGCTGACTGACGACCCTGAGCTGAACGATACGTTCACGTATCGTCTGGGCGTCGAGCACGGATTCTTCGATGACACGTTTGCCCGTTTCGGCTTCTCGTACCAGCCGTCGTACGTCGACGAGAGAAACACGACCACGGCGTTCAGTGTCGGGCTTGGTCTCGACATTCTGGGTGTGAGAGTTGACCTGGGCGGGCAGGTGGGACTGCGGGAGTCCGCCATAGAGGAAGAGGGCTTGGAGAACGTGCGAGTGCGCGAGACAACGACGCTCGCCATGATGACACTGACGCATACGTTCTAGAGAGGCTACCGCTCACGCGCCACGGGCCAAGAAGGCTCCGGGCGCGGCGAGGTCCCCGCTGGCGGAGGCAGGCGGTGGTGTCTTGTCTGACTGAGCGGGGGAGGAGCAGGCGATTATGAGAAGCATCAGAGGCCCGGCGGCCGTTCTTGTGGCAATTGCACTCATGGCAGCAGCGGTCCCATCCGCGTCGGGCGAAGATGGGCTTATCAGGCTGTCGGTCATCTTCACGAATGACATCCACGGCGGTATCGACAGAACCGGGGCGACGTTCATGAACCGGGAGTTCCCGCCCCCGCTGGGCGGGGCCGCGTCGGCCGCGACGTACATCGGCTCGGTCAGGAAACGTGCGGAAGCAGAGGGTGGCTACGTCCTTGTCATGGACCAGGGCGACGTCTTCCAGGGGACGCCCGTCGGCAACTTCAGGAAGGGCGAGTCGGTCATCGAGTACTTCAACACGATGGGCATCGACCTCTGGACCGTGGGCAACCACGACTTCGAC
>DAOWCM010000270.1 GCA_030639555.1 Candidatus Eiseniibacteriota bacterium
CGGTCACTGTTGAGCCGCGGCTGTCCTCGAAGTAGACGCCGTACCCGGCGTTCGTCTCGAGGACGGTCTCGCCCGCGCCGCTGCCGATCAGATGCAGGGCGAGGCCTCTGATCACGAAGCCGACCGTCACCTCCACGTCGGTTCGGTGTTCCTCGCAGTTCCCGCAGAGGTTCTCCACGAAGACCCCCGGCTCGGCGGTGTAGGTCCCCGGCGCGAGCCGGAGGACGTCGCCGTCGACGGCGTGGTCTATGGCAAACTGAAGGTTGCGGTAGGGGTCATCGAGCGAGCCCGTGCCGAACGCGCCGTCGTCCAGGTCGTCCACGAAGACCGTGTCCGCGAGCGAGACTGTCGTCGTCAGAAGCGCAAGAGCTGGGATCAGGATCCATGCGACGCTCTTCATGTCTGACCTCCTGGATCTCGCGAGGAATCACTGCCTGCCGCGAGACCTTCTGAGGAGCTCCTCGCGCCCCATCCACGACTCGAGTCCGGACGGAGAGTCCGGGTAGGCCTCGTAGTGATGGCGCACTGATGCCATCGCTTTGCCGGTGCTTATGATTCTGGCTGCCAGGCGGGGCCTGCGAGTGAGGGCGGCGAGGCGCCGGAGCGCCTCACTGACGCCCGGCAGGAAACTGCCCCGCTGAATCGCGTGGATGAGTCTCTCGGACTGAGCGATCTGCGAGCAGAGGAATGCCATGTTGCTGTTCGACAGCGAGTAGATGAGATCCTTCAGGACGTTCTGCGCCGCGTAGGCCGCGCCGATCGTCCTCATGAACTGCGTCCCGTATTCCCAGAGCGCCTCAGCGGATGTCCCGCCGTTCGAGATCGCGCGGACGGCCTGTTCGCCCGTCTTGACTCCGGACAGTATCGCCGGGACGATCCCGCCGCCGTGCAGCGGACTCGTCTGGCATCCGGCGTCACCGACGGCCATGAAGCCGTCTCCGACCAGGCTCGCCAGAGGTCTTCTCACAGGGACCATTCCGGCTCCACCGGAGACTCGCTCGGCGCCCCTGAGCTCGGGTCTGCCCGCGACGAAGACACCGTAGGCTTCCTTGAGGGAGCCGGTGACACTGGCCAGAGTGGTGCCGATCCCGACGTTGGCAAGCCTGCCTCCCATCGGGAACACCCAGGCGTATCCCTGCTCCGCACCCGGGGCCGCGAAGACCACGAATCCACCGGTGCGTTCATCCACGGGGTTGGGGAGGGAGACTATCTCCCGGTAGGCGACGGCCACCTCTGTTCTGGCAACAGGGTCGTCGTGTGTCGTGCCACCGTTCCGCGCAAGCACAGAACGGAACCCGGAGGCGTCGATGACGATTCGCGCGGTGAGGTCGCTCTCACTCCCGTCGTCGAAGCGAAGACGTACGCGCGTGGCCTCCCGATCGCTCCAGCCGATGCACGAACAGGAGTCCACGAGGTTCGCTCCCGCGGACACGGCATCGGCCAGGAGCCGCTGGCCGAAGACCAGGCGATTGAGGACGACGCCCGGCGCCGGCAACCTCACGCCCGTCTTCCCGTCGCGCATGTACAACGTGCCGCTCTCGAGGCGCGCCGCCACCTCGGCTCCCCCGGGAGGGGTCACCTGGTGGGCGACCGGAGTCAGCCCCTCGACGCCGATGGCGTTCCCGCACACCTTCCGCCCGACGTCGGCGGCCTTCTCGCGCTCGATGATGAGCACGCGCAGTCCGGCGCGGGCCGCGGGCAGCGCCGCGCTGCAACCGGCCGGTCCGGCCCCGATGACGGCTATGTCGATACTTTCAGGCGCTGTTTGCATCATATTAGGTTAGAGCCTAACAGCGGCGCCCCGGAGGGTCAACGGGGCGAGATGCGTGTGTCCCCGGCCGGGGGTGTCGCCGGTCTGGTCAGACGCCCCGATTCGTGGGGAGCCCGGTTGCAACCGGGTACGGTTAATGCTATTGTTTGTGTTTGTCAAGAATTCCCGTTCGGGTGTTCCCACCCGGGGCACGTACTTGTGCGCCCCCGGCGTGTGGCCTGCCTGTCAGAGAATGGAGATGCGCATCATGGACGCCACGACTGGATCGAAGCGGAGAGTTCCGGCCTTAAGAGTGCTGGCGCTCCTGCTCGCGTTGGCCCTGCTTGCCTCCGCGGTCAACGCATCGGAGAGTGGGGTTTCGCAGGATAAGGTCACGCCCGAGCAGGAGGCGAGGCTCGCTGAGATTCGCGCCGCGATCGAAGCGAGCGGCGCGAACTGGACGGCCGAGCACACCACCATGTCCATCCTGCCTCGAGCGGAGTTCCTCAAGAGGCTGGGCGGGGAGTATCCACCGGACGTTCGAGCGATGCTCGACACGCTTCGGCCCGACCCCGCCGATCTCACGCGCGACTACCCGGCCGTCTGGGACTGGAGGGAGATGGGAGGCGTGACGCCCGTCAAGGACCAGGGCGCGTGCGGCAGCTGCTGGGATTTCGCCGCGACCGGCGCCACCGAGGGGAACGTGCGCATTCAGGAAGGGGTCGTGCTCGACCTCTCCGAGCAGCAGGGGCTGGACTGCAACGACTACGGAAGCAGCTGCGACGGGGGGTGGCCGGGCGCGACGTACCACGTCTTCACCGACCCGGGCGCTGTTTCCGAGGAGTGCATGCCGTACGTAGCAGTCGAGGGCAACTGCAGGGAGCGGCTGTGCGACAAGGTGGCCATTATCGATGGATTTCAATACATCGCCGGCAACGTCAACTCCTACAAGGCGGCGCTGCAGGACGGTCCGATCTCGTCCTGCTACACGGTCTACGAGGACTTCAACTCCTACGGCGGCGGCTGTTACGAGCACACGTGGGGAGCGTACGAGGCGGGGCACTGCATTGTCATCGTCGGATGGGACGACGCGATGTGCGGCGGCGAGGGCGCGTGGATCTGCAAGAACAGCTGGGGTGGAAATTGGGGGGTGGGCGGGTACTTCTACATCAAGTTCAACGAGGCCGGCATCAACACTGGCGGCGACCGTCCGCTGAACGCTCATGTCCCGAAGGTTCACCTGGTCCCGGATGAGTACTCCACCATACAGAACGCCATCGACAACGCCGAGCGTGGTGACATCATCAAGATCGCTGGCGGCACATACGCAGGCGCAGTGGTCCTCGATGACTACGTCTCGCTCTACGGCGGGTATGACCCGACCTTCACGACGCGGGATCCCGAAACCTACACCACGGTCATCGATGCGGGCGGTGCCGGCAACGTCATCACGTGCGAGGGCAACGACCACATCGTCATAGACGGCTTCGAGATCAGGAACTCCGGAGTGAGCTCCTACGGCGTCTACGTGAAGAACAGCGGCATCACCATCAGGGATTGCGACATTCACAGCGCGTGGCGCGGCATCGGCATCATCTACGGTTCGGGGGGCATAACGGAGCAGAACGCGCTCATCGATTTCTGCTCTATCCACGACAACACGGGTGTTGGGATCTTCCTTAATGACGCGGACAACCCGAGCGTCAGGATCATGTACTCGGCGATCTACAGCAACGAAGGCGTGGGCGTCTACTCGCAGACGACCAATGTCAGTTTCGCCAACTGCACGATCGGCCACAACGGTTCCGATGGCATTGACCTCAGAAACTCGGCGGGCAACGACGTCATACTGAGCATCGTGGCGGGGAATGGCGGCTACGGCATCAACTGCACGAGCGCGACGCCGGACCTCGGATACAACGACGTGTGGGGCAACACTGCAGGCGACTACAGTGGCTGCAGCGCC
>DAOWCM010000095.1 GCA_030639555.1 Candidatus Eiseniibacteriota bacterium
CCAAGGGCGGTCGCGTCGGGACCGAGCATCGGCCGGACGTCGTTCGGCAACGTGTTGGGAGGCAGACTGGCGAGCTTCTCGAGGACGCGGCTTCGCGACCAGTAGAAGTCCACTCCGTCGTCGAAGATCACGTATATGGAGGAGAAGCCGAAGAAGGAGTAGCTGCGGACCGTCTTGACCCCGGGCATGCCCAGGAGGGACACGGTCAGCGGATAGGTGATCTGGTCCTCGACGTCCTGAGGCGAGCGGCCCATCCACTCGGTGAAGACTATCTGCTGGTTCTCACCGATGTCGGGAATCGCGTCGACCGGCACGGGATCGCGTGGAAGGCCCCCGAGATCCCAGTCGAACGGAGCGACGATGAGACCCCACGCGATCACGAGCACGACCACGAGCGCGATCACCGGCTTGTTCCTGAGGCAGAAGCCGATCATCGCGTTCAGCAGCGACGATTCCTCGAAGTGGCTGTTGTCGTTCTTTCGGGCCATTTGGCTGCCGCGTCCCGCCCCGGTGGGCATCTGCTAGTGCTGGTGGCCAGCGCCGCCCGCCGGAGGCCTCGAAGGATCGTAGTCACCTGCGTCCGGACTCATCATGCTCGGCTTCGCGCGGATCTGCAGCGCGCTGTCCAACTTGAAGGCACCCTCGGTCACGACGCGTTCGCCTTCCGCGAGTCCCTCTACCACGACGTAGAAATCTCCCACCCGTGGCCCCAGCGTGACCTCGCGTCCCTCGAACGTGGGCGCGTCGGCGTCCTCCAACTCCACGTATACGACGGCCCTCTTCCCCGTGAGAAGTGGCGCGGTCGCCGGGATGACGAGCGGAACACCGCCTCCGTACCCGCGCGCGTCCGCTTTGACGTTGGCGCGAACGAACATGCCGGGCATGAGAAGTCCCTCCGCGTTCTGGACCTCGGCTCTCACAGCGACGGTTCGGGTGACGGGGTTGACGATGGGCTCAACGAACGACAAGACGCCGCTGAACGTACGGCCGGGCACGGCCTCCACGGTGAACTGCACCGGCTGGCCCGGAGCGAGCAGAGCCAGGTCGGACTCGTAGGCGGAGAGCTCGATCCAGACTACAGAGAGATCTGCGATGGTGAAGAGCATCTGCCCGGTCGTGACGTAGGCGCCCTCCGACACGTTCTTCTCGACGACTGTGCCGCTGATCGGAGCCTGGATGGACAGGCGAGGCTCGGCAGTTCCCCAGGTCTCTATCTCAGCGATCTGTGCCTCGGAGAGACCCCACAGGCGGAGCCGTTCGCGCACTGCCTGAACCACGTCGCGCGTCGACTCGACAAGCCGCTCGTTCCCGCGCGCCTGAGCCTCGCGATAGGCATTGTGCGAGTGAATGAGCTCTTCCTGCGCGGCCACGAGCTCGGGACCGTAGAGGTCAACCATCGGCGAGCCGGCGCGCACTTCGTATCCCACGTAGTCGACGTGGAGCTTTTCGATCCTGCCGGGCACCCACGCGGAGATCCGCGACACACGACCCTCGTCGTACGTGACCTTCCCCACGAGCGCGATATCCGCCGCGACGGCCATCCGCATCACCCGTGCCGTTTCGATCTCCATCAGCTTCCGCCCGGACTCACTCACCGTCAGACTTCGGCCGGAAGCCTCCTCGTCCAGAGCCTCTTCCTCAACCGGAATGAGATCCATGCCGCAGAGCGGGCAATCGCCGGGGCCGTCGCTCCGGACCTGAGGATGCATCGAACACGTCCAGACAGACGCCTGGGACTCGGTGTGGTCGTGCCCCTCCTCTTGTACTGTCTCGGCACCGGAGGACAGCGCCAGGAGCGCGACCGCAAACAGCCCCACGCCCAGCAGCAAGCTCCGCCACCTCATGTTGATACCCTGGAATCTCATCTTGAGTGTCTCCTCCTACCTACCGCCGGCGGGATGTCGAACGGTCATCGTCCTCAAGCCCCTCGGTCTGCTGACCATCATCGCCCGTCAGTCTCGCGAGCTCCGCCGTCTTCACCAGCAGGTCCGCACGCGCGCGGGCCAGCGCCAGCTGGAACTCGAGTGCCACCTCGTGCGCCGCGACAAGCGCGTCGAAATCCGCTCCACCGACGCGATACGACGCGTCGGTCGCCCCGACGGACTGCACAGCGGCCGGAATCAGACGATCCCGATACAGCTCCACTTTTCGCGCGGTGTCCTCGAGTTCGAAGACGGACTTCCCGACCTCCGCTCTCAGGTCGTGTGTTCGCTGCTCCGCTTGACGCTCCGTTGCCTGGAGCACCGCCTCGGCCTGACGTACAGCGGCGGTGTGCTTCCCGAACCACAGAGGAACGCTGACCGACGCCGTCCCGATCAGCGCGTCCTTTCCGCTCTCATCGACCGGCATCCGAGCATCGTCCGTCGCGATGTAGTCCACTCCCAGCGTGAGATCAGGCACAATCGCCTGCCCCGCCAGTCGCCTCTCGTGTCTCGCGGCCTCTACCTCATGTTCCAGTGCCAGGATGTCCGGGCCACGCTTCTCAAGGGACTCGATCGCCCCACTTGTCACCGGCACAGTTGCATCGGGGATAGCCTCGGGCCACGGCAGTATCGCATCGTCACGGAGACCGACCGCCGCCGCGAGTCCCGATGAGGCCGGGGCTCGCCTCGCCCGAATCGAGGCAAGCGAGTCCTCGACCCTCGCGACGCTGATCTGGGCCTTCATCAGCTCACCGTAGGACGCCTCACCACTCGAGTACCTCGTCCGGGTGACTTCCTCCAGAGACGCCAACAGGACGTGTCGCTCCTCGGTGACCCTCGCTGCCTCCGCCAGATATGCGTAGTCAGCAAACGCCCGCGTCACACGAGCGGCCACATCGAGGCGCGTCGCCCTCAGTCGCTCACTCGCGGCCGCCGCGCGCTCACGCGCCGCGTCCTTCGCCACAAACAGCTTGCCAAGCCACGGCAGCCTCTGCCGCACGCCTACCTTGTGCGTCTGAGGGCCGACACGAGTCTCCACCTCCTCGAAGTAGTGACCGTAGCTGACCGTCGGGTCGGGCAGCCACCCGACCCGCTCCACTCCAGCCAGAGCCGCCTCGTGCCCCGATCGCGCGCCGGAGATCGACGGACTCAGACGCTCAGCCGCCCGCAGGTAGTCCGCGAGCGTACTGCTTCCCGTGAACTCGCCCGAGCCGTCGCCGTCCGGACGCGCCGTCCCTCCCTGCTCTGAGGCGCGCGCAACGCCCGGCTTTCCTTCGCCCTCATCGGCGGCCGTTGCCCAGCCCGCCAGCAGCAGACAGCCACACAGTCCCAGTGCCACTGCAGATGTCGACATGCGGTTCACTCGTCTCCTCCAACCGCCTCACCCGGCCATCGGGTCACCTCGCCCAACCCTATCGGGCATCGCACCGCTCCCGCGTCGCTCCGGACAGAGTGCTGGCGCCCCGCCCCACCCATGCAGCACAGTATACACGTCCTCGAAAACATGCGCGCACCATAGCAGATGTCGACATGCGGTTCACTCGTCTCCTCCAGCCGCCTGACCCAGCCATCGGGTCACCTCCCCCAGCCCTATCGGGCATCGCACAGCTCCCGCGTCGCTCCGGGCAGTGTGCTGGAGCCCCCGCCCACTCATGCAACACGGTATACACGTCCTCGAAAACATACGCGTACCATATTCGATGCGTCCTGCATCTGAGGGTTGCATTCAACGCCCCAGATGACACGTAAGCGACCGCTCTACAGTGAGTTACAGAGTGTGTTCCGTGTGGGAATTCTGCTGCGGGTGGATGTGCCGGAAAACAGTGTGGCCGCGGCCCAATGGGAGGTCCGCGGCCACATGGAAGACCCAGCCTTCCAGAGAAAGCCGAGTCGGCCAATCTGTATCCTCAGGGGATCACGTCAGATGTACAACCAGAGAGAGTATAGCACGATGCCGCGCACGCCGCAAGCCAGAAGGCCGCCACACCCGAAGAATCCGCTAACCTATGGCTCCAAGGGGTGTTAGTAAGGTCATCCACTGCGCGGGGGTCTGCGCGGCACACCGCAGGCAGCTGCCGGTGTCAAGAGTCGCTATCCGTCGCCCACGAGCGCCATTACGAGGCTTCGTGCGGCCTTAATCGCCTTCCCACGGTGACTTACGGCGTTCTTCCTGTCCGGCCGCATCTCCGCGTACGCGAGGTCGTGCCCCTCCGGCAGAAACAAGGGGTCGTAGCCGAACCCACCCTTCCCCCTGGGCGCCTCGAGGATCACCCCGCGCGTCACTCCCTCGACCGTTCTCACTCCTCCGCCCGGCACTGCGAGCGCGACGACACACCTGAACGCGGCCGACCTGGCAGAGCCGACAATCCCATTGAGGTCCGCCAGCAGCTTGCGGTTGTTCGCCCCCCAGTTCGGCGGCTCGCCCGCGAACCGGGCCGAACGGACGCCCGGCGCCCCGTCGAGCGCCTCCACCTCAAGACCGGTGTCGTCCGCCAGCGACGGGAGTCCGGTGAAGGATGCGACCGCCCTCGCCTTCTTGACCGCGTTCTCTTCCAGCGTAGCGCCGTCCTCCACGACATCGGGCATGTCCGGGAAATCGTGGAACGAGAGTATCTTCAGAGGAAGCTCGCTCAGCATCGCCGAGAGTTCCTCGACCTTGTGCCTGTTCCGAGTGGCCAGGACCACGGAGATCATCAAGGGCTCCGTCGCGAACGTGGGTTTCATGGCTGCTCGGAGGGTCAACTGCCCGAGCACGTCGTCTCATCGACAGTAACGACACTGACTTCCGGCAGCGGCGCTCCAAGGAATCGCTCGGCCTGCTCCCGGAAACGATGGGGAACGTCGCTGACGAAGAACTTGTGCTCGGGGCGCGGCCCGCCTTTGCGAGCCAGCCCGAGTCCCGCCAGGCGATCCGCCACTTCTTTGGCGGTTTCCTCCGCCGAATCGATCAGCCTGACCGAGGGCCCGAACACTTTGGCGATGGTCTGCTTCAGAATGGGGTAGTGCGTGCACGCGAGAACGACGACGTCCACGGCCGCGTCGCGGAGCGAGGTCAGGTACTCGTGGGCTATCACCAGAGTGACCTCGCGGTCGGTCCAACCCTCTTCGGCCAGTGGGACGAACAGCGGGCAGCTGGTCTCCAGAACCTCGATGTCCCTGTCGAGCTTGCTGATGGCTTTGCGATAAGCGCCGCTCGAAATCGTGCCCTCGGTGCCGATGACACCGATCTTGCCGGAAAGAGTAGACGACACGGCTGCGAGCGCACCGGGTTCGATCACGCCGATGACTGGAATCTCATATCGTGACACCAGCGCGTCCATCGCAACGGAAGACGCGGTGTTGCACGCGACGACGATGCTCTTGACCCCGTGTTCCAGAAGGAACTCGGCGTCCTGAATGGCAAACTGTGTCACCGTCTCGTTCGACTTGGGGCCGTACGGCAGGCGCGCGGTGTCCCCGAAGTACACGATCCGCTCGTCGGGGAGCTGTCGCATGATCTCAGCCACGACCGTCAGGCCACCTATGCCGGAGTCGAACACACCTATCGGACTGGACGTCGCATCGCTCACTGTCTATCTCTCCTATTACTCCAGCGGGGGCTGCATCGGCGGCGTTGAGGTCGCCCGCCTCAGCGGTACTGCTCAACAGGAAATGGAACGCTCGCGTCAATGTGCCCGGCGATGGTCTCCAACTCCTCGCCCTCGACCAGAATACTCACTCGCTCCACGTCAGGGAAGTTGAGCGCGAGCGTCTTCACGATGGAACGAATGGTGAAGAGCTCGCCGGCAGAACCGCCCGGATGATTGTCAATGAACTCTCTGCTGAAGTCGACGAAAGCCGCCCCGGTCCCATCGAAGAACACCGACAGAACCCGGGTGCCGTCGGGTATCGTCCCGTCAGCGTCGGTTCCGGTCGGACCGGCCGCCAGCTCCTCCATGATCCTGCGAGCTCGGCTGGCCTGGTCCTCCATGACGACAATCTCTCTCCGCTCCTCTATGGTCCGGCCGGCGCCTCTACTGGAGAAGGCGAGACGCACCGACTGAACGCCCTCTCCGAGTTCCTCCACGGCGGCTCCCTCGTCCGGAAGCCGCTCGTCGGGCTCTTTCATGCAGAGCGTGACAACGACCGCGACGGCGGCCAGCACAACCACTAGAGCAATCAGTTTGGCGCGCATGAGACTCACTGGTTCCTCCCCCTGGACGAATCGCCGTATTCGGCCACTCCGCGAGCGATGGCTCTCGCAACGTCCTCCCGGAAACCCGCGTCGGCCAGAAGCGCCGCGTCGGAAGCGTTCGTGATGAAGCCAGCCTCCACAAGGATCGCTGGCATGGCGCAGCCTGCCAGAACGGCCAGACTTGCGCCCCCCACGCCCCGGTCGTAGTTCGGCAACGCGCCGGACATCTGGCCCCGCACGGCCCGCGCCAGCGCCCTGCTCTCGTCGGTCAGGTTCTCCTGCTGCCCACCCCATCGGAGGTCTCCAACCCCTCCGCGTCGAACTCCGTGCCGCCCGCGTCGCAGCCCTCTTGTTCCGGCGCTGCTCTTGTCAACAACATCGTCCGGCGTGGGAACGTAGTACGACACCCGGAATCCGCTGGCGGCCGCCGAGTGCCACGCCCCGCAGTGTATGCTGATGAAAACGTCCGCTCCAGCGAGGTTGGCGATCTCTGCCCGCCTCTTCACCGGCACACGGGAATCCAGGCTCCGCGTCATGAACACGTAGAAGCCTTCCCGCCGCAGGTTCCGCGCGACCTCATCGGCGATCGCGAGTGTCACGTCCTTCTCCAGAAGATCCGCACGACCCGCATACCCACTGTCCGCGCCGCCGTGTCCAGGGTCGATCATCACCGTCGCGACGCCATCGTCCAGCGCCGCGAACGGACTTGCGCTCCTGCCGAGCAGGTCCTTCGTGCCCCTGAGTAGAGGCGAGGGCACCGACTGCTCGCGTTCCGCCACCACGATGACTTCCAGCCTCGGCGGATTGGTGTGCATCTGCGCGTCGTAGGCCGTCGCGGATGGCGCGACGCGCACGACTGCGTTCACGCCGGCTTCGGACTCCGTGAGCTCAACCGATGAAACGAGTCCGACGCCCTCGAGGACGTCGAGCGAGTCGAGAAAAGCCGCGCCGGGCAGAAAGAAATCTATTCGACCCCTCTCTCTGCTCCTGATGGCGAACTCCGCCCTGTCGTTCAGAGCCATGACGACGACCGTCCCGCCGGGCCTCTCCTCGAGTCCCACCGACATGACGAGCGCACCGAGCTTCACGACGGAGATCGCCGCCTCGGCCCCATCCACCGTGATATCGGAGTTCACCGCGTGACTGAGGACGCGGGTCAGGAAGCGGACGGGCGTCCAGTACTCACCGTCTCTCATGACAACGGGTCTGTGGACGTTGATCGGTTCCCCGTCCAACGCAACGAACTGGCTGTCCGACGCCATGGAGACCCTGTGAATACCCACGGCCAGAGACATCTTCGATGTCCGGGGATTCCAGTGGCGGGATGCCCCGACGGCTCGAGCGAGATCGGCGAGTCGGAAGTACCACGCGCCGTCGATTCGCGCTGCCTCGACGTAGTCGGTACGTCCGTCGTCAAGGGTGATGGAGAACACGTCGCCTCTGGCAGTGGTGCAGCAGAGAAGCACGACCACCAGAGCAACGACGGCCACCACGCCTGTTCGCGGTCCCAGACTCATTCCCTGTCCTCATTGCCGCGTCCGCGGCCCTTAAGCTCGCGCTCGACGTCGCGCTCCGCGTCTCTGTCCCGAAGCGTCTGGCGCTTGTCGTAGGTCTTCTTGCCGCGACAGATCCCCACTTCGATCTTCACTCTCCCCCGCTTCAGGTACGCCGAGA
>DAOWCM010000116.1 GCA_030639555.1 Candidatus Eiseniibacteriota bacterium
TTCGTCATCTCACGCGTCTATCGTCACTCACGAGGGCAGGAGACGCGAGCGCAAGAACCCCGACCATCAGGCAGCGCCCGGCACGTGTCTGCGGCGCCAGCGGGAGCCCCGCGACGCGGGCCTTCTGCCTCCCTCCCGTACGTCGCATAATACATATTCTGTAAACTAAGTACTCGGAGGCTGGGAAACCCACGCTCAGGAGCACAAAGAAGCTGGCCCGATGGCGGCGCCGGCCCTTCCCCGGGCATCTCCCCGGGCATCTCTCCGGGTACTTCCCCGCGTGCTTTCCCAGATGTTTCCCGACGTGCTTCTGCCCTGGACGCTACTCCAGATCGTCTTCCGGCAGCGGGACCTCGGTGAATCTGGGAATGGTTCCTCGCGCGCGCTCGTCGGGATCATCGTCGACCGGGACGGCGCCGACGCCAACCTCCGAGACGCTGAAGGCGTGGTTCATGAGAAGCTCGGCGGGGATGTCTTCTTTGCTCTCGAAGAGCCGGGACTCCAGAGGCTGGAATGTCAGCCCGCCGTTCTCGTACGGCTCCTTGCCTCGCCACGTGAGCTTGACCATGAAATGCGCCCTCCTGGGCAAGGCCGTGACTACAGGCCTGCAACAACAGGACCACAGCGGTCCGGGCCTAGCCCACGACCAGATTCAGGATCCTGTCCGGGACGTGGATGACCTTCCGGAGGGTCTTGCCCTCGACGTGCCTCTGGATACGCTCGTCGGCCATGGCCAGCGACAGGACGGCCTCCTCGGAAGCGCCTCGCTCGGCCTCCACCTCGCCGCGGAGCTTGCCGTTGACCTGAACGGCGATTGTCACGACGTCCTCGGCGGCAGCCAACTCGTCGAACGTCGGCCACGCCTGCTCGAATACCGAGCCGCTGCCGCCCATGCGCTCCCACAACTCCTCCGACAAGTGTGGCACCATGGGAGCCAGCAACAGGACCACACTCTCCACTGCCTCGGATATGGCCGCTCGCTCCACACCCGTCGGGTCCTTCCCATCGAGCTCATCGATGAACGCACGCGTAGCGTTCACAAATTCCATCGTCGCCGCTACGGCCGTGTTGAAGTGGAACGCCTCGATGTCGCCTGTCACCTTCCTGATGCTCTGGTGCGCCTTCCTGTGCAAGTTGTCCACGTTGTCAGACAGCCCGTCGCAGGCCAGTTCCGTGCAGACGGCCTCCGCGGCCGACGGGTCGAAGGGCCACTCGAGCGCGAGATTCCAGACGCGGTTCAGGAAGCGGTGCGCTCCCTCGACCGCGGTGTCGTTCCACTCGGCGTCCCGGTCCGGCGGTCCGCTGAAGAGCGTGTAGAGCCGCTCGGTGTCTGCGCCGTAGCGCGCGATCAGCTGGTCGGGCGGGACGACGTTTCCCACCGACTTCGACATCTTCGCGCCGTCCTTCGTGATCATCCCCTGACAGAAGAGCCGCTCAATCGGCTCGCCGAACGACAGAAACCCCAGGTCCTTCAGCACCTTCGTCATGAATCTGACGAAGATGAGGTGCCCGCAGGCGTGCTCGATCCCGCCGATGTACCTGTCGACCGGGAGCCACCTGTCGACGTCCGCCTTGACGAACGGAACCGATTCCTCGCCGGGCGAGATGTAGCGCAGCAGGTACCAGCTGGAATCAACGAACGTGTCGAGCGTGTCGGTCTCCCTCCTCCCCTTGCCACCGCACTTCGGGCAGATCGTGTTGAGGAAGGACTCCGATGTGGTCAGCGGCGATTCGCCCTTGCCCGAGAAAGTAACGTCGGTGGGCAGAAGGACAGGGAGCTCATCGTACGGAACGGGCTGGATGCCGCACTGGTCGCAGTAGATGATCGGAATGGGCGTGCCCCAGTAGCGCTGCCTCGAGACCAGCCAGTCCCTTAGGCGGAAGCTGACGGTCCGGCGTCCGATGCCAGCACCCTCCATCCAGTCGGCTATCTTCTCCGTCGCGTCGCGGTTGGTAAGCCCGTCGAACTGCGCGGAGTTCGTCTGGACGCCGTCCTCCACGTAAGCCTCTGTCATCGTCTCGCCGTCGAGACCACCGCCGGGCCTGTCGATGACGACGCGGACGGGCAGGCCGTAGTTCCTGGCAAACTCGAAATCTCTCTGATCGTGTGCGGGGACCGCCATGACCGCCCCCGTCCCGTACTCCATGAGCACGTAGTTGGCGACCCACAGCTGTACCTTCTCGCCGTTGACGGGGTTGATCACATGCCGCCCGGTCCAGACACCCTCCTTCGGGACGTCAGCGTCACCGCGTACTATCGAGCCCTCGGCCTTGACACGATCGGCGAAGGCCATTACCTCTGTTTCGTGCTCGGTGCCGGCAACGAGCCCTCTGAGCGCCGGGTGCTCCGCCGCCATCACCATGTAGGTAACGCCGAATATCGTGTCCACTCGCGTCGTGAAGCACGGCAGCCGCTCCTCGGTCTCCGCAATCGCGAAGTCGATCTCGACACCCTCGCTGCGCCCGATCCAGTGGCGCTGCATCAGCTTGACGCGCTCCGGCCAGCCGGGCAGCTCGTCCAGGCCCTCCAGCAACCTGTCAGCGTAGTCCGTGATCTTGAAGAACCACTGCTCGAGGTCGCGGATGGTCACCACCGACTTGCACCGCTCGCACTTGCCCTCGACCACCTGCTCGTTCGCCAGGACGGTGGCGCACGACGGGCACCAGTTGACGGGCGCGCCCTTGCGATGAGCCAGGCCGTGCTCGAAGAGCTGGAGGAAGATCCACTGCGTCCATCTGTAGAAAGCCGGCTCGTGGGACGCGAATTCCCGGTCCCAGTCGTAGCCTATCCCCCACCTGCGGAACTGGTCCTTCATCTTGACGATGTTGGCGTCCGTCCAGACCGGTGGGTGGATGCCCTTCTCAATGGCCGCGTTCTCCGCCGGCAGCCCGAATGCGTCCCAACCCATGGGCGTCAGGACGGACCTCCCCGTCATCATCCTGTAACGCGCAACCGAGTCGCCAATGATGTAGTTCCGGCCGTGGCCCACGTGAAGGTCGCCGGACGGGTACGGGTACATCACGAGGCAGTAGTACCTGTTCTCGGAGTCCGTCGGGCATCGGAAGAGCTTCTCCTCTTCCCACCGTTCCTGCCACTTCGGTTCGATTTCAGCAAATGGGTAGCGTGTCATGCGACCGACCCTCTCCTCTGGTCATTGCCCGCGGTGTTCTGAAAGAAGAAGGCCGGCACCGGTGAGCGGTGCCGGCCGGAAGATCTAGCTCAGCTGTCCCGCTAGAACGCATACGTGAACGACAGCGACGGGATAAGCAGGTCGTCGAGATGCTTTCCGTCCATGTCGTAGGTCTGCGAGATTCTGCGTTCCGCGCCCGCGTGGTACTCGAGCGCGAACGCAGCGCGCCAGAAATCCTGGCGGTAGTTCACGCCCGCGGCAACCACGTTCTTGGACGACTGCGGCAGGACGAAGTTGTAGTAATCGTCGTCCCCGACCGGCGACGGCGAGCTCCTATAGCCCAGGTTGAGCGACACCGAGCGTCCCAGTCTGTAGTCGAAGCCGACGCCTACCTCAACGGTGTCTTCCCAGTTGAACTCGGTCGTCTCGAACTCCGCAAGCGCCTCGAGTTCCTCTGGGGTCCAGCCGCCGCCCCACACGATGTTCCGGTCGATCCTGTCGATGCTGGACCACCCCGTCCACTGCACGTCACCGGTCATCGTCAGACCGTTGAACAGGAAGTCACGGTAGGCGAACCCGGCGCCGACCCACATCGGGTACTTGAGCTCGAAGTCGGACGTATACGCGGACTCGGCCACCGAGCCTCCCCCACTCAACCTCGCTCTGTAGACGCCCTCGTAGCTGATCGTCATCGGCGTCCGGAGCACCATTCCGACGCTGACCTGCCTGCTGGCGCGGTAGAGCACTCCGACGGTCGCGCCGTAACCCCAGCCGATGACGTCGTCGGTCAGCTGCACCGGCTGGAGGTAGAGATGGTATTCATCCTCGACCGCGGGCACGTCGACGGTGTCGACGTACGTCTCCATGTAGACGTCGCTGAGCGTGAAGTGACTGTAGGCGATGTTCGCAGTCAGACCGACGCTGAGACCCGGCACGACTTCCTTGGCGAAGACCGGGGAGAACACGTAGGTCTTGATCCTGCTCTCGTAGTCCTGCATGTCGCGGGCCAGGCGCTTGCTGGCGAAATCGATGGAGACGTCGTGGTCCACGAAGTCAGCGCCGTTGAGTACGTCGTCGGCGCCCCACTTGGAGCCGTACTCCGTCAGGGTGTAGGCGGCCACTCCCACCTTGTCGAACACCGAACGCAGAGGCCCCGCGTCCGTGAAGAAGAACACGCCGGGCGCGATCCGGTTCGCGGTCTCGCTGGTCGCCCCGAGGCTCACGAGAGCGTAGCGCTCCTCTGTGTCCCCGTAGTACCTCACGACCCCGTCACGGGAGGCGAGCGACACGACGTCGTGCCCCGTGGCGGTCATCTCCATGCCCTTGAGCTGAGTGATGCCGGCGGGGTTCCAGTAGACGGCGCTGTAGTCGTCGGCAAGGCCGATAAAGGCGCCGCCCATGGCGCCCGCACGCGGGCCCACCGTTGGCGTGTAGAAACCGTTGGCAAGTGCCAGCACCGGTCCCAGAATCAGCACCGCAACGCACGTGATCAGCATGCTTCCGCGGGAACGCATCTCACATCCTCCTCTCAAGCGACGAAATGCTCGGGGGCACGGCCCGGCCACGCGCACCGATATACGTATACGCATTCCGGAGACAGTCGCGCGGATGCGCGCCAGCACGGAACCGCTTATATCTGACTAACATGGGCAGGGAAGCCCCGTCAAGCCATTTCTGGCAGCCACTCAGGGCCCCTCAGCGGCCTCGCCGGAGCGCCCGAAGTCGCACTCGCTCCTGACGGGACAGGCGGCGCAGCCGGGGTCGCGGGGGCGGCAGAGGTCCCGCCCCAGGCGGATGAGATTCACGTGGAGAGAGAGAGATTCGCCGGGCGGGACGACAACCCTCAGGGCCTCGAAAGTGGCGTCCCTGGTCCTGGGATGTCCCACCACTCCCAGCCTGCCGACCACCCGGTGCACGTGCGTGTCCACGGGCATGACGTCCCTGCCCAGGTCGAACAGAGCGACGCAGGCCGCGGTCTTGACGCCCACACCGTCGAGCGCCAGGAGATACGCGAAGACCTCGTCGTCGGACATCCGTCTCAGAAAACCGAGGTCCAGTTTGCCCGTGGTGGCGTGGATGTCGCGCAGGATCTGCTTGATTCTCCGAGCTTTCGTCCGGGCCAGCCCGCCGCGCCGGATCGCGGACTCGATCGAGCGCACGTTCGCACTCTCCACGTCGACCCAACCGGGAAACCGCTCGCGGAGGTCCTGGAAGGACCTCCGTGAGTTCACGTCGGTTGTGTTCTGAGAGAGAATCGTACTGACCAGCCCGGCGACGAGGTCCCGCCGGGTTCGGCGCTCCGGTCTGCCGTACGTGTTTTCGAGGGCCTTCCCGATCCGAGCCAGCCGCGTTCTCCTGCCCTCTCCCCCGCGCCGCACAGACATCCTAGCTCGTACCGGCGGTGAGCTCGTAGACCAGGAGCCCCACCGTGGGACGCGGGGGCATGCCGCGCCTGATATCGACGTCCGCCCTGTAGAAGCGACCGACCCCGCGCGCATACTCTCTCGACGTCCTGCTGAGAGCCAGCTCGACCAGTTCGCCTTGGTTCGACCAGAGTCGGTCGTAGGAGCCGCCGGCGTAGCCGCGGCGACCGCCTCCGCTTCCTGTCCTTGCCAGCCAGAGCGCGATCCAGAAGCCGTAGAGCCGGGAGACCAGCTGCGCCTCGTCCATGCCGCCATCGGCCAGCTCGTCAAGAAGTGCCAGTGCTCTTCCGGTTTCTCGCTCGCCGATCGCCAGCGCCAGATCGCGCAGCCCGGACGTTCTGGCGCCCACGACAGTCTCGACCTCCGAAAGTCCTATCAACGAGCCCTCGGGTGCGAAGCAGTCCAGCTTGTCCAGTTCGTTGGCGATCCTGTTGAGCCTGCCGTCCGTCCAGTCGACAAGAGCCGACACGGCCTCGTCCTCGATCTCCCTGCCCCGCTTCTCGGACATGCGCTTCACGATGGCAACGAGCTGCTTGCCGGAGGCCCGAGCGCAGTCCACGGGCTCTGCCGTATCCAAGAGCTCGCGCTCGAACTTGTTCTTCCCCGTCAACCGCTCGAAGCTCACGAGGGCCACGCAGGCGCTCGCCACCGGCTTCCTGACATACGCCAGGAGCTGCGTCCGCTGAGTCGGGGCAAGCCCCAGAAACTCGTAGACGACCGTCACGCGCTTCTCGGACAGCATGGGAACGGTGGCCGCGTGTGCGGCTATGGCCTCGGCCGTCGTCTCGCGGCCGGACAGGCTGACGAAGTCGAAGGCCTCACTTCCCGGAGAAAGCAGGTGCTTCTTCAGGAGATCGACGCCCAGACCAGCCAGGAAGGGCTCTTCTCCGTGAAAGACGAGCACGGGCGGCAGCGAACCGCCGGTCAACGCTTTCTGAAACTCGGCAAACGTCATGTTCCGTTCTCGTTCAGGAAAGGACGCCCCAGATCCGGACTCGTCTGCTCGGCCCCGCCTACCACCCCTGCACTGTCTTGGAGAGGACGTCCTGGGCGAGCTTCACGAAGGCGTACTCTCGCGCCTCCTCCTCGGTGGCCTCGTAGCCGCCCGCGGCAGTATCGGAGTAGACCGCCCAGCCCTCGACCTCTTCCTCCCAGACGACCTCGTTCTTCGTCAGGTCCTCGTACGACAGCTTCGCCACGACCCGCACCTTGTACTCCTTCGGGTTCCCCGACGCGTCGTACGATATCACAGGACGCTCGTACAGGACGACCGCCCCTCTCAGAATGGAATCCGCCTCTTCTTCTCCGACGACTCTCAGGGTGTTGTCCTCGGTGAACTGGGCTACTATCGCGTCAGTCACGCCCTGCTCGGCACCGTACTCCAGCGTCTCGTTCAGAAGAACAGGCACGGCGATCGTGGAGATGTGTGTCTTCATGGCCGATGAGAAACTGTAGTGCGAGCACCCTCCGCCGCCGAAGAGTGCCAA
>DAOWCM010000103.1 GCA_030639555.1 Candidatus Eiseniibacteriota bacterium
CGGTAGCTTCGCGCCCTCCGCCACCACGACGATACTGAAGTTCTTCCCGCGACCGTGGCGTTTCTTGATGATGTCGCACACCTCTTTCAGCTCGAACGGGATCTCCGGAATGAGGATCAGATCTGCTCCCCCGGCTATGCCCGCCTTCACGGCGATCCACCCGGTGTGACGTCCCATGACCTCCACAACGACGACCCTGTTGTGCGACTCGGCCGTGGTGTGGAGCCGATCGATGGCCTCAGTCGCGACGTGGACGGCCGTGTCGAAGCCGAACGTGAAATCCGTGCCGTTGATGTCGTTGTCGATGGTCTTGGGCACGCCCACGATGGGCAGGCCCTCCCTGTAGAGTTTGTACGCGACACCGAGCGTGTCCTCCCCGCCGATCACTACCAGGCCGTCGAGTTTCTCCTTCTCGATGGTCTCCTTGATCGCCTTGAATCCACCGTCGATTCTGTAGGGATTCGTGCGCGAAGTTCCCAGAATGGTCCCACCTCTGGGGAGGATGCCCGAGACCTCCTCGAGCCCGAGAGGCATCTGATTGTTCTCGATGACACCCGCCCAACCGTAGCGGAACCCTACGACCTCTCCCCCATACTTCCCCATTGTGCGCCGCACGATCGCCCTTATGACCGCATTCAGCCCGGGGCAGTCTCCGCCGCCGGTGAGCACCGCAACCTTCATTTCGACCTCCGCTTCGTCCTGGATTCGCGACAGACGCGGCTCCCGCGCCCGAACACCAAATTCTAGTGGTCGCTCTGGGCCCAGTCAACCGCTTTCGGCGCCGCGGCGGCATCCGTCTCAGGTGGGGCTTGCTCAGCCCGTTCGGTCTCCCGGCGGCGTTCCCGCGAGGGCAAAGCAGACGACCTCCGCAGCCCCCGTCCTGAGAAGCTCCACTGATGCCGCGGCGAGGGTGGCCCCCGTTGTGGCCACGTCGTCGACGAGCAGGATCCGTCCGGACCCCGCGATTCCCGCTTGCGCGCGAAAGGTGTCCGGCGCGATATCCAGCCGCTGGCGTCTGGCCAGTCCCGCCTGCGGCTGCGTGTGCCGGGCCCTGACGAGTGCCCTTCGCATCGGCGCGCCGATCCTGGCCGCGAGGTGCACCGCCAGAAGCTCGCTCTGGTTGAAGCCCCTCTGCCTGAACCTCACGGGATGGAGCGGAATCGGCACGACGACGTCGGGCGGCGTCACACACGCACACAGCGCGGCGGGAACGGCCAGGCGGGCCAGATCGCGCGCGATTGAAGTCCTGCCCTGGTACTTGAGCGCGTGTATCATGGCGCGGGCTGCTCCCTCGAACTCCAGAGCATAGAACACCCGTGCTGCGGCGCTCGCAGTTGCTCGGGGACAGGGAGGTTCGGGCAAAGCGAGAGAACCGGGCCGGGCGCGCAGCTCGGACCCGCACGCTGTGCAGAGGTGCCGCAGGTCGGCCGCCAGCGGCGCACCGCAGGCTATGCAGGAGTCCGGGAACAGGAACGCGAGGAGAGCGTCCCGGACGAGGCTCAGGGCACTTCCCCGGGACCGGTCGGATTCGAGCTGGAGCGGTTTCGAACACACGGCGGTTGCTTCCAGGGGGGTGCGGAAGGGGCTCGACCATGCGTCGTGAAGCGCGGGTCTAAGGAGCGGTGACGTCCCCCCGCGCGGCGCGGCGCGACAGATAGACCATGAAGCCCAGGGAGAGAAGAACGAGCGCGACGCCGGAGACCTGATTGTTCGTGAGGGCGAGGGCGCCGCTCCGGAATGCGATGGATTCGGTGCCGTACTGCCGGATGGGATCGATGAGAAACCGGGAGACGGACAGGAGGATGACGAAGAGCCAGAGGAGGAACCCCTCGAACGGCTTCCTGCGCTCGGCGGCCAGGAGCACGAAGAAGAAGACGAGCCCCAGGAACGCCTCGTAGAGCTGTGTCGGGTGGAGGTGCACGCCCGGATAGTGCATTCCCGCGATGGAGTTCTCGCTGAAGACGACGCCCCACGGATGCTCGCACACCTTGCCGTAGCAGCAGCCGTTGAGGAAACAGCCGATGCGCCCGATGGTGACGCCCATCGCGAGCGATGGCGCCACCAGATCTGCGCCCGCCCACATGTCGATGCCCCTGCGCCGGAAGAACCAGAGTCCCACCAGGGCTCCCGCGACCAGTCCACCGTACAGCGCCAGACCCCCCTCCCAGATCCGGAGGATGCCCAGGATGTCGTGCTGATAGTAGTTCCAGCGGACGAACACGTAGGCCAGACGCGCCCCGA
Organism: Candidatus Eiseniibacteriota bacterium; assembly: GCA_030639555.1. Taxonomy (GTDB): domain Bacteria; phylum Joyebacterota; class Joyebacteria; order Joyebacterales; family Joyebacteraceae; genus JALGZG01. The sequence continues at coordinate 2,242 of DAOWCM010000103.1, forward strand.
TGATGGACACGAGGATGACGATCACGGACAGGTCGATGATGATGTCCGGGTCGTATCCGATTCTAACGGCACGACGACGGGCGATCCAGATGCCCACCATGAAGGCCACGGCAATGAGCAGTCCGTAGCTCCTTATGGGGAGCGCGCCCAGCTGGAGCAGAATCGGTCTCAAGAGGTCAGTACTCCATGCGTCTCAGGCCCATCCCAAGGACAACGCCCAGGGAAGCGAGCGTAACGAAAAGCGATGATCCGCCATAGCTCAGAAGCGGCAGCGTCATCCCGGTGACCGGGGACAGCCCCAGCGTCACACCGACGTTGATCGTCGACTGCAGGAAGAGGGCACTCGCGATGCCCACTATCACGAGGCCGGCGAACCGGTTTCTTACGGTCCTGGCCAGACGGAACATCCGCACCACGAGGAACAGGTACAAACTCAACACGAGAAGACAGCCGAGGAAACCGAACTCCTCGGCGAGGACCGAGAAGATGAAGTCGGTGTGCTGTTCGGGCAGGAACGCGAAGTTCTTCTGCGTGCCCTGGAGGAAGCCCTTCCCCATGGCCGAGCCCGAGCCGATCGCGATCTTCGACTGGATCAGCTGGTATCCGGTGCTGAAACGGTACTTCTCCGGGTTGAGGAATGCAAGAACTCTGTGTCTCTGGTAGTCCTCAAGGTGCGACCAGAGGAACGGGCTCAGCTGACCGGTGACGACGCTCGTGACGAAGACGATGAGCTTGTCGACCATGAAGATGCGCGACACGTACAGAAGCGTGCCTAGGAGCCCGAGGAACACCACCCACGCGATCCAGTTGAAGGCGAGCGCCATCGAGATTACCGGCATGAGCAGGAAGAGCAGCAGTATCGGTTTGGTGCCGGCCCAGTACAGCATCGGCGGCAGCAGAAGCAGGAACAGCAGCGACGTGCCGAGGTCGGGCTCTCGCAGCACGAGGGCCGTCGGCAACAGCACGATCGCCAGAGGTATCAGCAGGTGCACCGGTCGGTCGAGCTTCGTCCTCCTCCGTGCGAGGTAGCGCGCCAGCGCGAAGATAACCGCATACTTGGCGAACTCGGACGGCTGGAATCTCAGGGGGCCTAAGTCGAACCACCGGCGCTCACCGGACTTGCCGACGCCGACTGCGAGCACCGCCACGAGGAGCACCAGCGCCAGCGCGTAGAGGACAGGGGTGAGTCCCTCGAGCGTGTCCTGACTGATGAGCACGACGCCCGCCATGAGGAACACGCCGATCCCGGCGACCAGAAGCTGTCTCTGCACCAGTGGGGACAGCGATCCTGCGTCCGGGTCGTAGGTTGCGCTGTATATCATCGCAATGCCGATGGCCACGAGTGCCAGCATCGCGACGACCAGCCCGGTGTCGAAATCCCTGAACTGCCTACGGTCCAGCATTGCTGCCCCCGCCCGTCTCGCCGGCAGCGCTCCCGCCACCGTTCTCGCCGGTACCGTCCAAGTCGCCGCCGGTCTCCACGTCACCCGGCTCAGTCGGCGGCTCCTCAGGTGGATCCTTGATCCTGAAGTACGCCTTCATGATCTCCCGGGCCATTGGGGCGGCGATCGCGCCGCCGCCACCCGCGTTCTCGGCGATCACCGCAAGCGCGATCTGCGGGTCGTCAGCCGGAGCGTACGCAATGAAGCACGAGTGGTCCTCGCCGTGCGGGTTCTGCGCCGTCCCGGTCTTGCCGGCGACCTCCATGCCCTCTATGCGCGCGAGCTTTCCGGTCCCGTTCTGTGCCTCCACTACGGCCACCATCGCCTGCTGCAGAAGCTTCATGGTGCTGTCGCTGTAAGGTAGCTCGTAGGCGACGGTGTTCCGCGCCGTGCCTATAGTGCGCCCGGAGTACGTCTGGACGCGCTTGAAGAGGTGCGGCGTGTACACGACACCCGAGTTCGCGATTCCGCAGGCAAGGCAGGCGGCCTGCAGGGGTGTCACGAGCAGTTCCCCCTGGCCGATCGACAGGTTGATCACTACTCCTCTGCTCCACTTCTTCTTGCCGTATCGACGGTCATACCACGCGGGCGTCGGGACGTTCCCGGCGCCCTCGCCGGCGATGTCCACACCTGTCCTTTTTCCCAGCCCGCTTCGCTCGGCCCACTGCATCAGAGTGGCAACGCCCAGCTTGGCGCCTACCTGGTACATGAAGACGTCGCAGGACTCCACGATGCCGTCAAACACGTCGGTGAGGCCGTGTCCCTCGGCCTTCCAGCATCGGAAGGTCCTGATGCCGTACTTGTACGAGCCCCTGCACATGACATGGGTTCCCCGTCTGATGACGCCTGTCTCGAGGCCGGCGCCTGCCGTCACCAGCTTGAAGGGGCTCCCAGGCGGGTAGACCGCCTGGATGGCCCTGTTGAGCAGGGGGTGCATCGGCGATGTCGCCAGCTCGCGCCACTCGTCGTCGGAGAGACCCTCCGCAAACGCGTTCGGATCCGGGGCCGGGTGAGATGCCATCACCAGCACCTCGCCTGTTCGCGGTTCTATTGCCACCACGGCTCCGGCGGCGTGCTTCTTGAGCGCCTCCTCGGCCGCGCGCTGAGCCTCGGCGTCTATCGTCAGCACCAGGCTGTGCCCGGGTCTGATGTCACGTGAGGGACCGCCCTCGAACGGATAGAGTTCCCTTCCGGCGGAGTCGCACACCCAGTACTCCGCACCGTCGCGTCCCCTCAGGAGGAGCTCGTAGCGCTGCTCGACCCCCGCCTTGCCGACGATGTCCCTCGGCGCGTACCCCAGAGGTTCCATCGAGTGGAGTTCGCCGACGGAGACTTCGCCGACGTAGCCGAGCGCGTGCGTGCACAGGCTACCGCCAAGATACCTGCGCCTCGCCGTGGTTTCGACCTTGACCCCTGGCAGTTCGGAGCGTCGCTCCTCCACCCGGGATACCTGTTCGAGATTCGCGTTCTCTATGAGAGCGACGGCGCCGTAGTAACGCATGCGCGTTTCGAGGAGTTTCTCAGCGACGAACTCGCGGTCCAGAGCGAGCACTTCCGCGAGCAGGTCGGCGAGGGTCTCGTCATCGCGGTCGCGCACGCGTGAGAGTGTGATGGAAAGAGAGACCCTGTTGTCGGCGAGGATCTCCCCGTTGCGGTCAATGATGAGACCTCTGGGTGCGCGGACCTCGAAGCCCTGAACGTAGTTGTCCTCGGAAAGGTCGCGGTAGAACCCGCCTCTGGCAAGCTGGAGCCAGCCCAGTCTGAGGACGATGAGCGAGAAGATGGCGAAGGCGACCAGCCTCACTACCCTCGATCTCTGCCGGAGTGCGTCTATCTCCGCCAAGCCGCTAGACCCGCGTGCCACCGGCTATCGCCCTCCAAGTGTAGACCCGCGCCAGAACGTGTATCACGACAGCGAACGCCGCGGTGTATGCGGCCCCGAGGAGCCCGAAGCGCACAAAGAACCTCGCAAACATGTCCAGGTGGTTGCGGTAGTAGACGACGTAGTAAAAGATGTCGTGCGTGAGCGCGGCGCCGAACAGTACGCAGATCTGTACGAACAGACTCCCACGAATGAGGTGCTCCCACGCGGCGGCGCTGGCGAAGCCGATGAGTGAAAGAGAGAGAGCGTGAAGGCCAAGGTAGTCCGGCTGCTCCGCGTCGACGATGAGGCCGAGGATGAAACCGACGATTGTCGCAGGTCTGGCGCCAAGCACCAGACCTGCGTATGCCACGACAAGAACCAGGAAGTCCGGGCGGGCGCCGAGAATCTCGATCTCGGGGGCCACTGCCGAGTCGATGATGACGGCCGCCACGGCCAGGCCTGCGAACCACGCAGTTCTCAAGGCCGCCCCTCCAGCGCTGCGCGCTCGTTGTCCAACTCCGTGATCAGTCGCTCCCGGAGTCCGTCAAGCTCGGCCGGAACGCCCGCCCTGCCCGTGAGAACGAAGACCTGCTCCACGGTCGAGAAGTCGACGGCGAGCTCGACCTCTATGGACATGGTCAGAGGGCCCTCGACGGTTCTGCTAACCCTGCCCACGTTGATGCCCGGCGGGTAGACCTCCCCGAGCCCCGACGTCACGACCAGGTCGCCCTCCCGCACATCGGACCGCGCTTGAACGTAGTCGATCTCCCAGCTGACCCGGCGCGACCCCGCGCCGAACCGCGGCTTCACGACGCCCCTGACGCGCCCCCGCTCCGTCACCACGCTGACGCCGGAGGAAGCGCTTGTCAGGAGCTCGACCAGTGAGTGGTCGTCGAAGACGCTCGCTATCTTGCCGACCAGCCCGTCCGGCACCACGATAGGCATGCCGGCCGCGAGCTCGTAACTGTGTCCCTTGTCTATTTTCATGCTCTCGACAACGCGCCCGCCCGGCATGCCGATGACGCGGGCGGGGATCATCTCCGCGAGTTCCTCCTCCGGGAATGCGACCAGGAAGCCCACGAGTTCCCTCAGCCTCTCGTTCTCGTGCCTGTAACCGACGAGAGCGGAGCGCTCTGTCATGAGATCGATGGCTATGTGGCGGAGCGCGGCGTTCTCCTCCCCTATGCGTCTGTACTCAGCGAACACGGCAGACAGCCGTTCGACGGGCCCAAGGATGGCCCCCGAGAGAACGGACGAGACGCGCTTCTGCGCGCCAGGCGGAAGCACCAGGCACATTATGGAGAGAGCTACGCAGATGACGAGCGTGGAAAGTTCACGGTTTCCACGCAGAACCCGGGTGAGCTGGGCGAGCATCCCGTCCTCCTACCGCTTGGCTGATCTCATCAGGACGGGTTCGTAGTGGGCAAGGTTTTCCAGTATCTTGCCCGTGCCGAGGACGACACAGGTCAGAGGGTTCTCGACGACGTTTATCGGGAGCTTCGTTTCTTCGCGCAGGAGTACGTCGAGGCCACGCAGAAGCGAGCCTCCGCCCGTCATGACGATGCCTCGGTCCACGAGATCCGCAGCGAGCTCGGGCGGCGTTTCCTCGAGCGAGAGCTTGAGCGCCTCTACGATGGCGGAGATGGGTTCCTGCAGCGCCTCACGGATCTCCTCGGAGGTTATCTTCAGCGTTCGCGGCACCCCACCCACCAGGTCGCGCCCCTTGACGTCCGCCTCCATTTCTTCCTCCAGAGGATAGGCGGAGCCGATCTGAATCTTCGTCTCTTCGGCGGTCTGCTCACCGATGAGCAGATTGTAGCTTCGGCGGAGATGGCTCATGATGGCCTCGTCCATTTCGTCTCCGCCGACGCGGACGGACGTATGATTGACGATCCCAGAGAGCGCGATCACGGCTA
>DAOWCM010000228.1 GCA_030639555.1 Candidatus Eiseniibacteriota bacterium
AAGAAGGGGAAGCACACTGAGTTCGTGATACTGACGAGACTCAAGGACCTCTATCGTCCCGCTATCTACTGGGCCATCAAGCACAAGAAGAGAGTGGTCGCAATCGCGCTCGCGGCGTTCGTCGGGAGCATGTTGCTCTTCCCACTCCTTGGCACTGAGTTTGTTCCGACTCTGGAGGAAGGGTCCATCTTCATCGGTGTCGCTATGGCGCCGTCGATCGCCCTTGATGCGGCGACTGAGACGATCATGACACTCGAACGTCGCATCCTCGAATACGACGCGGTGGACGAGACCGTCTCGCGGATCGGGCGTCCCGAGGCAGGGAGTCACCCGCATCCCGTGAACTATGCGGAGATACACATCGAGCTCAAGCCGCGTGACGAGTGGGGGAGGTTCCGCACGAAGGAAGAGCTGGTGGAGGCACTGAGTGAGGACCTGTCCGCGTATCCTGGGGTTCAGCTCAATTTCACGCAGCCCATCCAGAACGCGTTCGACGAACTCCTGTCGGGGACGCGCGCGGAACTCGCGATCAAGGTCTACGGGGAGGACCTGGGTGTCCTCCGCACGAAGTCCGCGGAGGTCGCGGCTGCCATCGCGGACGTGCCGGGGCTCGTCGACCTGGCCTCCGAGCAGGGCTTCGGGCAGCCTCAGATTCAGATCGTCGCCGATCGGTCCGCGTGCGCCCGGTACGGTGTGACCGTCGCGCAGATACTGGAACTGGTTGAACTCGCAGTAGGCGGCGAGGTCATCGACGACATGTACCTGAACGTCCGCCGGTACGGAATACACCTGCGCCTGCAGGAGCAGTACCGGGCCGACCCGGAGGCGATCCGCTCGCTCCTCGTGCACACGGAGGACGGCTCGGTCATTCCGCTCTCCCAGGTCGCCGAGGTCAGGGAGGTCATCGGTCCGATCCAGATCAACCGCGAGAAGAACCAGCGGCGTTGGATCGTCCAGGCGAACGTCCGCGGCCGTGATCTCGGCAGCGTCGTGGCGGACGTGCGGCAGCGCATCGAGGAGAACGTAGATCTGCCGGCGGGCTACTTCATCGAGTACGGCGGACAGTTCGAGAACCAGCAACGCGCCATGAAGCGTCTCTCGATCATCGTGCCCATCGTCATAGCAGCGGTCCTGGCACTCCTCTGGATGTCGTTCGGCGTCATGAGGCACGCGTTCGTCATCATCCTGAACATCCCGCTTGCCCTGATCGGTGGCGTCATGGGTCTCCTGCTCACAGGTGAGTATCTGTCGGTCCCGGCGTCGGTGGGGTTCATAGCTCTCTTCGGCATTGCCGTACAGAACGGCATCGTACTCGTGAGCTACTTCAACCACCACCGGAGCAAGGGCATAGACCTGGACGCGGCGCTCGTCGAGGGCGCGCTCTTGAGGCTCCGGCCCGTCCTCATGACGGCGGTGACGACGGTGCTCGGTCTCATGCCCCTTCTCCTGTCGCGCGGCATGGGCTCGGAGGTGCAGCGGCCGCTCGCGACCGTTGTCGTGTTCGGCCTCACAACCTCGACACTGCTCACGCTCTTCGTCATCCCCGCGGTGTACGGTTGGGTCGAGGAGCGGCTCGATCCATCACTGAGGCCGGCGGCGGAGAAGAGCCGCGGTGAGGGGGCCCGGCGGGAGTAGAGCCCGGTTGCATTAGGAGGTCCGGTGGCCGGGAGAAACGACTGGCCTTCAGTAGCATCTTGTGCTATAGTCTCGAACAGCGGGGGGCGGCGGGGTGGCCGTTCCCCGCTTACAACTGATGTCAGAAGTCCGTTCCCAACGTGAAAGGAGGTGCGACATGCGCCACCTTCGATCGTGGCTTCCGGCACTTGCGAGGCTCTTCCTCGTCCTCCTGTCGGTTCTTGCCTGCTCGACGGCCCACGCCTTCCTCTACGACACCTTCTATGCCGGTCCGGGATTTCCCAATCGCATTGACGACCATATCGATGCGCTTGGCCCCTTGGACCAGGTCGATATCATCGTCGACTTCTGCTCGACGCCCACCGCGGCCGACAGCACCTTTCTTGCCGCCTACGGCACCGTCTACGGGGTCTTCGATTTCATCGACGCCATTGCGGTCCGTGACGTTCTCGTCTTGGGCTGCCTGCTCATCGTGGACAACTACCCCAGGGTGAAGCTCATCGAGTGGGACCAGACGCTCCAGCCGCACCTCGACGTCAGCTGCTACGCGATACAGGCGCGGTCAAGCGTCACGTATCCCTATCCGTCTCAGGCCGTCTGGGATCTCAATCCTCCCGTGGGCTACATGGGGAGCGGAGTCAACATCGCCATCATCGACAGCGGCGTGGATGACGCGCACCCCGCGCTTGCCGGGAAGTTCGTCGCCGGCTACGACGGGTTCACGCAGCTCGGCGGGCCCGGTGTCAACCCGGACGACGACATGGTCGGCTGGTATCACGGCACAGCCGTCGCAGGGATGATCATGGGAAACGACCCCGCCCAGCAGTACATGGGAGTCGCGCCGGGTGCCGGACTCATAGACTGCAAGATATTCAATGCGGCCGGCTCGACCACGGCCTCGGTGGCGATTGCGGCCATCCAGTGGGTCATGCAAAACGCCGCCCAGTACAACATCCAGATAGCGAACATGAGCTTCGGCGGCCGTCTGGACGATGGCACCGACGCCATGGCCAGAGCGGCGGACGCGCTGGCGGCCTCGGGCGTCGTCGCGGTGGCCGCGGTCGGGAACGGCCCGACGGGTGCCGGGATAACCTCCCCGGCCTCGGGCGACCTGGTGATATCTGTAGGAGGGGTGACCGATAACGCCACTATTGGGCGAGGGGACGACGCCTACGACAGCGCTGCGCGTTACGGACCGCGCTCGCCCCAGGCGCCGACATTCACCCACGGCTTCAACGACCTGAAGCCGGAAGTCTCCGCGTACATGCGTGACATTACCTCATGCCAGGGCTCGAACCCGGGCCAGGGCGGTGCGGGCTTCTGGCAGCATCCCGGGAGCGGGACGTCGTGGGCGACGGCACACGTCTCGGGCGTGGCGGCTCTGCTCCTCGACAAGTACCCGGGGCTTCCGCCCACTCAGGTCGACAACATGCTTCGCACAAACGCCGAGGCGCGCGGCGGACCGACGTTCCCGTCCATCGACCCGGTGTGGAACCACCAGTACGGCTGGGGCATCGTCTCGGCGGCCGACGCTGTGAACGCCACGCTCCTGGCCGACGTGGCCGTGGCGGCATGGATCCCGGGAACGTGGAACAGTAAGAGCATCTGGGCGGGGCATTACCCCGTGAAAGTGAACGAGGCGAACACGCTGAACGCCCGCGTAAGTGCCAACGGCAGCTTCGCGCCCGGCGTGGTCGTGCTGTTCGAGGTCATGCTCACCGGCTGGGGTGCGCAGTACAGTCCGATCGCAAGTACCACTGTGAACGTCCCATCCGGAGGGAGCGTCGTGGCGACGATCCCGTACACTCCGCTTCCCGGGATGGAAGGCCACAAGTGCTACCGGGTGACCGCGACCTACGCGGCCGACCCCAACCCTGCCAACAACTCGGCGAAGGAGAACATCGACGTGCAGCCGGCGCAGAAGACCGCAGCGCGGCTCGCCGAGGGCAGCAGGGCGCAGTTCGCGTCCGGGAGGGACCAGCGCTACGCGTTCGGGCTGACGATCTGCGTGGATCCGATGATGCCGGGGCCGTTCCGGACCGCCGACGCGTGCATCTGTACGAAGGACCTGCCCCCGGGCGCAAGCGCGTGGATCGAGCCCGAGCCGCCGTTCGACATTCCGACCGGCATGTGCGTGGGCTGCTCGCTCATCGTTGCGGCGCCGGAGGGGGTGGCGTTCGGGCCGGGGAACGCCGTCTACGTCAACGGGTGGTTCTGGGGCAACGGCGTCGCCGAGGGAGGGGTGACCGTGTACTTCGAGAGCGCGCCGCCACTCGAGGCGACCATCAGCGAGGTGCAGTACACGGACGACCCGACGGGGCCGTCCCCGCTGGTCGGACAGACAGTCACAGTAAGCGGGATCGCCACCACCGACGACACGACCTACCCGGACAGGTTCGCGATCCAGGACGGGGA
>DAOWCM010000237.1 GCA_030639555.1 Candidatus Eiseniibacteriota bacterium
CTTCAGAGCTTCTGCCACGTTCGGGGCCTCGAACACCTCGTATCCGTGCTTGCGGAGAATCGTTGTTGCGAGGTCGCGCACGGATTCCTCATCCTCGACGACCAGGATCCGCTCTCCGGGGCGGGCCTGTTCGCCCTGCGCTTCCTGACACGACATGGGCCCGGCCGCGGCTTCGGCGCTCGCGGTCGGAATATAGACCTCGAAGGTGGTCCCCATCTTGGGCGTGCTCAGCGTGTATATCCATCCCCCGTGCTGCTGGATTATCCCGTATGCGACTGACAGACCGAGGCCGGTTCCCTTGCCCGGTCCCTTGGTGCTGAAGAAGGGCTCGAAGATCCGCCCCATGGTGTCCCGGTCCATTCCGCTGCCGGAATCCTCGACGGACATACAGACGAAGTCTCCGGTCCTTGCGCCGGTGTCATCGGAATCGAGCGCTTCATCGAGCCTGACGTTTCTTGTACGAATCGTCAGGGCGCCGCCCTCCGGCATGGCGTCTCTGGCGTTGACCGCGAGATTCATCAGCACCTGCTGGATGCTTCCCTCATCAGCCATCGCTGGGCGCAGGTCGGGTTCGAGGGCCGTGCGGATAGTGATGTCCTCTCCGATGAGCGGCGAGAGCATGTTGACCATGCCCAGCATCATGGCGTTGATGTCCACCGGGTGCAGCTCGACCGGTTGCTCGCGGCCGAACAGGAGCAGCTGCCGCACCAGTGCGGCTCCCCTGTCGGCTGCCGTTCTGATCTTCTCGAGGTCCACATGGATGGTGTCCGGCTCTCTCACGGACATCAGAGCGAGTTCCGTGAACCCCTGGATCGCGGTCAGGAGATTGTTGAAGTCGTGCGCGACCCCCGAGGCGAGCGTGCCGACGGCCTCCATCTTCTGCGCCTGAACGAGCTGCGCTTCCACGTCCCGCTTCTGGTCCTCGGCGATCTTCCTCTCGATGACGGCCGCCAGCATCCCCGCCACCGTTCCGAAGAACAGCTTGTCGTCCTCCTCGTGTATCTCGGCTGGTGTTCTGGAGAAGAGCTGTATTACGGCCAGCAGGTTGCGGCCGGCGCCGAAGACGGGGTAGGCGACAAGAGATCGTATCCCCAGGGCGTCGAGTCTCTGGCGTTGGGACTCGGAGATTGGGTGCATCGTGACGTCGGAGGCGAATATGGGACCACCCGTCCGCGCCACGTGGGCGGCGATGCAGTCCTGGTCCTCCTCCACGGACTGCTCGGAGATCAGAGCCTGCTCGTCGTCTCGCAGTCCGACCACCGCGACTGGTTCCAGGACACCCTTCTTGCCGTCGTGAAGCCGCAGTGTCCCGCCGTCGAACGCCAGAACTTCCACGAGACCACCGAGAACGCGAGCGCACAGGTCGGCGATGTCGGTCGACTGTACGGCGGCCTCCGCGATAACGCGGAACGTTCGCCGCTCGCGCTCGCGCGCCGCCTCTGCGCGCTTCCTGTCGGTGACGTCGCGCATGATGCCCTGATAGCCGAGAGTCCGGCCGTCTGCGCCCTTTCTGATCGTTGAGGCGAGGATGCAGTCGACCTTCCTGCCGTCCTTGTGAAGAAGCGTGATCTCGAATCCGCGGACGAAGCCATGTTGCTCGATGGCTTCCTGGAACCTCACGCGCTGCTCCGGGTCCGCATAGAGCCCGTGCACGTCGCGCTCGAGTAATTCCTCCCTCGTGTAGCCGACGAGCGCCACGGCCGACGGGCTGATGTCGACCAGCCTGCCATCGTGCGATGTCATGTAGATGACGTCTATCGACTCCTCGAACAGAGAGCGGTATCTCTCCTCGCTTTCCTGCAGCGCGCGCTCTACGGTCGTGTGCTCGGACATCGACTGCAGGGCCATCACGACTCCCGTGGCCCTCCCGCCGCTGTTGTGTCTGAGTGCCGCGTGTACGGAGACGCCGCGCTTGGTTCCGTCCGGGCGGATGATTCTGATGTCGTAGGAACGCGTGGCCCCCTCGCGCAGGTCTGACGTTTTCTCGAGTATGAGGTCTCGGTCTTCCTGCGACACGAATTCGTGGAGACTCCGTCCAGTGAGGTTCTTCGCCTTCACCTCGAACGCGTCGGCGGCCGCCGAGTTCGCGAACACGAATTTGTAGTCCGTGTCGAACGAGCATATGGGGGTGGGGAGACATTCCACCAGGGCCTGATACTGGCGGTCACCCGCCTCGAGCGCGGCCTCCGCGTGTCTCTGTGCGGTGATGTCCTTGCCGACGATTAGCACACCGTCGCTGCGCCCGCGTATGTCGGGACGCACGATGGCCGAGAGCAGAAGCACCCTGCGGATCGCTCCGCCTCCACTCCTCAATCCCACCTCGATGCCCTCAGAGAGATCTCCTCTGAAGGCCCGCTGGAGACGCTCGAGCGCGTCCGAATCCTTGTCGGGTACGACCAGGTCGAGGAACTGCTTCCCTGCCAGCTGCTCCGGCGTGTGCCCGAGACATGTTGTGATGGCGTCGTTCGAGTCCAGTACAGTGCCCTTCGAATCGACGACGGCGCAGAGCATCGGGCCGTGGTCATAGAGGGTGCTGTACCTGTTCTCCAGGGCGGCCAGGTCCTCGGCAAGCCTGTGTGCCTCGTCTCTGAACTCGTTGAGGCGGTCGACCTTGCGCCTGAGCGATTCCAGCTCCGCGAGCATCTCACCGGAAGGCCAAGGGGTGTCTGCCATGACGTGGTTCCTCTTCATCGGGGCGGTCGTGAGAATGCGGGCAGACATTGCCCTTGCGCCCTCATGACTGGATCGGTCGTACGGGAATATGACCTCAACCGCGTGGATATCCGCGCGCTCACAGGGAGTCGTTGCATGGGTCGTGCCTGAAAGCGCAGGTGGTGCAGACTGTAAAGGCAAGTGGAATGGGGGTGCTGAGCGTCGGCTCAACGAGCGCTGGTGGAAAGGGGGCACAAGGATGCCGCATGACTCGCCAAATGCAACCTGCGGGCGGTCCTGCGTGCTGTTTCCGGGCCCTGGTGAGAGGCCGCTGTCCGGCGGAAACCGCTTGACTCTGCAATTCACGGGTGATAACTTGGAATCTTGAAGAACCACCGGATTTGCCACCCGAGACACCTCTGGGCAGATGGAGGGAGAGAATGAGGCTGAGAAGGAAACTTCGCAACCCGTGGACGGTTGCGCCGATTGCAGCGGTCATTGTCGCGCTGATGTGGATATCCTCCGCCACGGCACTTGAGTGTCCGGACGTCGAGTTTGTCCGTGTCGGTGACAAGTTCGTGGCGATCGGCTGGACCATGGGGCAAGCCGAGCACGAGATCGAGGACTTCGGTGGTTATCGACTCTGGATGCGTGAGGTGTGGATGAACCCGGACGTCGACTGGGACGTCGACGCGGGCGGCCAGCCTTGGGAGAGCTTCTCCCTGGTTCTAGAGTATGTGCTTGATGAAGAGGATCCTAACGCTGCCGGCTACTGGCCGTTCGACGAGTACTGGGCGCAGCCCGTACGGTCGGACAGCAGTGGTCCGTACACGTTCCAGGTTCTGAACGCCTTCCCCTACGAGTTCCTGGTGACGACATTCACCGCCAGTGACCCGCAGGCGCACAACACTGCATGCTTTGACCGCACCAAGACAACAGGTATCATTTACCCGCGGGGGGGGACCGCAGGCGATCTCAGCGCCGTCCGGTGCATCCCGAATCCCTACCGCGCCGCGGCGGACTGGGAATCTGGCGGTCAGAGACGCGTGGTGTTCATCGGGCTTCCCGAGAAGGCGAAGATCCGGATATACACGGTCGCCGCGGATCTCGTGCGGACCCTGATACACGAGGACGACGAGAGTGATATCGAGCCCTGGGATCTGAAGAACGACGCCGGCGAAGAGGTCGCGCCTGGCGTGTATATCTTCCAGGTCGAGTCTGAAGGACTGGGGAGCAAAGACGGCAAGGTGATGATCATCAAGTGAGGTAGGGGATGTGAGTTGCAACGAGGCTCTCGCTCCGCCTTGCTGAACGCAGCGGCCGCTCGATCACGAAACTCCC
>DAOWCM010000455.1 GCA_030639555.1 Candidatus Eiseniibacteriota bacterium
CGCCGTTCGCGTCGGTTGTGTCACTCAAAGGCGGCACGCCCCACCCGCTGATAGTAACCACGACATCCGGCTTGGGAGCGCCCTCGCCGTCCCAGACGGTCACCGTCACGTCAGTGGCCGCGTTGATCGGGATCGTGGACGGGACGATGGTGTAGGTCACCGGGTAGATGACCGGAACATCTTCGACGTAGCGGTAGTAGTTGGCCTTCGTGATGGTCAGCTTCGCCACGCCGGGCGCTGTCGCCGGCGTCACTGTCATGTCCATCGGCGCACCGGTCGCTTCCGCGACACCGACGATCTCGCCGTCGATCGTGAGCGCCACGATCGCGCCCGCGTCGGCAGTGATGTTGAACGTCGCCGCACCGATCGGCAGAACTCCCTGGTGCGTCACCGTGAGCGGCTGCGGCACCTCGGAGTACAGACGAGTGAAGGCGTCACCGTGCATGTGGAACAGGTTGTACGTGACTTCCTTATGTTGCGGGTTGTAGGGCCAGTTGGAGGCCGCCAGGTAGTGCTTGCCGGACGCGTTGGCGAACGCGGGCCTCAGCTCACCGGCGGACTCGTTGAAACGCCCCGCCGCGGGATAGCCCGGGTCGAAGTCCGGCCACATCTCGTCGTACATGCCGAACACAAACGTGTCGTTGACAAACGAGTAGCTGACCTCGGACGCCGCGATGAGACCGAGCGCGCCGTGCTCCATCCTGTGGAACGCCTCGGTGAAACACTGGCTCGACCAGTTGTACTTGCCCGTCAGGCAGTTTATGGAGAACACGAACGTCGGGTCATCGTTCGAGAGCCCCCCGAGGTCACCGATGTGGTAGTCCGGCTCACCCCAGCCCGTCTCGCCGCCGTGGTCGCGGTGCTGCAGGATGAAGGCGCCTGAGTTGATGTCCGCGTTCAGCCGCGTGGCGTTGCCGCCCCAATCGGTCAGGTGGCTCGAATCGATCGGCAGGTAACCCAGTCCGTCGGGACCGAAGTAAGCCTCGAGCATGTAGGTGTTCTGGTTGGTCGACCAGAAGGTGCCCGGCGTCCCATCGTAGATGGCGTATTCCCTGACAGGAGTCTTCCCGTGAACGTTCGCGAAGTATCCGTAGACGATCTCGGTGCAGACCTGGAACCAGCGCTCGTCCTGCCAGCCGCAGGCCATAATGGGATTCTGGTAGTAGTCGGGATTGGTCGGAGGATTGCGCTCGTAGTCGATGGCCTTGCGAACAAGACGCTCGATGTTCGACAGGTTCGCCGTCATGCGGGCCATCGCGATCTCCGGCAGGTGGTCGCCGTCGATGTCGCCGTAGATGTTGTCGGAGACGCAGGTCTGCACCCCAGAGTAGGTGGGAGACGTGATCCCGGTCGTCTGGCCGTTGGGAACGTAGTCGGCGAGGAGGAGTATGGCGACCGGAGGAGTGGGTCCTGCGTACGCGTTGTTGATCCACGACTCGATGGCGCTGGAGGTCGCGCCCGTCTCGGTGAGCGTCACGACGCCGGCGTCGATGCCCTGGTCCAGACGGAACTGCGCGATGCTGTCAGCCCAGGCAGTGTAGACGGGATCGTCCGGGCAGATGACGACGTACTCGTAGTCCGTGTCCCGCGTGTCGGGGGCGCGGAACTGAGGCTCCGGAACCGCCTCGTAGTTCAGGAGGTTCGCGGTCAGCACGGGCTCCCAGTACCGGTTTCTCAGCCTGTCCTCGCCGAGAGTCCCGTTCCCACCCTCGACG
>DAOWCM010000398.1 GCA_030639555.1 Candidatus Eiseniibacteriota bacterium
CGGGCGTGCCGACGGGGCTGACGGGCGCACCGGGTGAGGGAACCTGCGCAGACTGTCACGACAACCTGAATACGGGCAGTGGAGGAGCCGCTATCACGGCCCCGACAGAGTACCAAGAGGGTGAGACGATCGACGTCTTCGTGGAGGTGTTCCACGTTGGTCAGGTCAAGTGGGGCTTCGAGCTGACGGCGCTGGACGATTCGGACCAGCCGGTGGGCCAGTTCGTCATAACCGACCCGGAGAGAACGCAGCTGGACACCGACGGCGGGACCGGGCGCCAGTACGTCATGCACACGGCCACGGGGTGCGATCCGGGGGTGCCGGACGCGTCCCCGGGTTGGCTGTTCCAGTGGGTCGCTCCTGCGGGCCGCCCGTCTGTGACCTTCTACACCGCAACAGTGGCGGGGAACAACGGCGGCGGCGCCAACGGCGATTTCGTCTACACGGCGACACTGTCAAGCACCCAGACGGGTCTTGACGACGACGTGAGCTGGAGCAGGATCAAAGGGATGTTCCAGTAGAACCGCGTCCCCGTTCGACAGATGGGGGACCGCGCGTCTGGCTCGGGAAGGGTGGGAAGCTGGGACCCGCCCTCCCGAGCTGCAGACGCAGAGCGGGATGAATTGGCACAGGCGGGAGGCTCCTCGGCAAGGAGAGGCCTCCCGCCGAAACGTCTTGACAGGCTGGACCAGTTGGATTAGAATTTGCACTGTCCGGGAGAATAACGGACACAGCTCCTAGAAGCAGCCCATCCGAAGCGCACCGTCCCAATCCAGAAGCACACCGAGGACTCCAAGTGTAACTTCGTTCCTAAGGCCCGATATACGACATGAATACGGCTGGCGGCCGGGTTCGCCCGCCGGTACCACCTCACAGCACCATCTACCTAAGGCAAGGGAGTAATGGAAGAAAAGAACGGCAAGCCCGCGTCGAAGACGACCGGCACCAAGAAGACAGCGTCCAGGACGACAGCGTCCAGGCCGACCACCGGGAATCCCGGAACGGCGGCCTCCAGGACCAGCGCGAGATCTGAAGAGCCGAAGGCCGCGCCGGCGAAGACAGCGCGAGCCAACGGGAAGAACGGCGCGAAGGACGCCGCCGAGTCCGAACCGAAGACCCGCACGCCGAACGTGGCGATGCGCAGCGACAGCGAGAACCTGGACATCGGCGAGCTCAAGGCGAAGACCATCAAGGACCTGGTCGCCTACGGCGCGTCGCTCAAGATCGAGGGCGTGGGCGGGCTTCGCAAGCAGGATCTCATCTTCAAGATCCTGGAGGGGCAGACCCAACGGAACGGGCTCATCTTCAGTGAGGGCGTACTCGAGATCCTGCCTGACGGCTACGGATTCCTGCGCTCCCCCAGCTACAACTACCTGCCGGGTCCGGACGACATCTACGTCTCGCCGTCACAGATAAAGAGATTTGACCTCCGGAAGGGCGACGTGGTCAGTGGTCAGGTCCGTCCGCCTAAGGAGAACGAGCGCTACTTCGCGCTCCTGCGCGTCGAGGCCGTCAACCACGAGAACCCCGAGCTGGCCAAGACGAAGATCCTCTTCGAGAACCTCACTCCTCTGTATCCGGAGGAGAAGTTCACCCTTGAGGTCGACCCGAAGGACATGACCACACGCGTCATCGATCTTCTGACGCCGATAGGGAAGGGCCAGCGCGGCCTCATAGTGTCGCCGCCGAGGGCGGGCAAGACGGTCATCCTCCAGAAGCTGGCCAACAGCATTACGACGAACCATCCCGAAGTGGTCCTCATCGTGCTGCTCATCGATGAGCGCCCCGAGGAGGTCACCGACATGCAGCGCTCGGTCAACGGCGAGGTCATCAGCTCGACCTTCGACGAGCCGCCGGAGCGCCACGTCCAGATCGCGGACATGGTCATCGAGAAGGCCAAGCGCCTGGTCGAGCACCATCACGACGTCGTCATCCTGCTGGACTCCATCACGCGTCTGGCGCGCGCGCACAACACGGTCGTGCCGCACTCGGGCAAGATCCTGACCGGCGGTGTCGACAGCAACGCGCTCCAGCGCCCGAAGCGCTTCTTCGGCGCGGCGCGGAACACCGAGGACGCCGGGAGTCTCACCATCATGGCCACCGCGCTCGTCGACACCGGCTCGCGCATGGACGACGTCATCTTTGAGGAGTTCAAGGGCACGGGCAACATGGAGCTCGTGCTGGACAGGAGGCTCACCGACCGCCGCATCTACCCGTCCATCGACATCCTGAAGTCGGGCACGCGGAAGGAAGAGCTCCTGATATCGAAGGAGA
>DAOWCM010000375.1 GCA_030639555.1 Candidatus Eiseniibacteriota bacterium
GCGGAGGTCCACGACGACCCCCTCGGATATGTGACCGAGAGCGAGCAGGGCGCACTCGCCCTCGAGCGCGGCTGGATCTCGGTGTTCCCCTTCGGGCAGGCGGGCGCCACCTGGTTTGATGACGTGGGGATGACGAACATCAACAGCCTCATCCGCACCGTGAAGCGCGAGCTCAACGTCGATGACGACCGCGTGTGGATGACCGGGTTTTCGGACGGCGCGTCCGCGGGCTTCGCGTACGCGATGCTCAGGCCTTCCGACTACGCCGCCTTCGTGGCCCTGAACGGCCACATGGGCGTGGCCAGCCTGGACGGCGACTTTCCGACCTACGCGCCCAACATGTCGGCCACACCTATCTTCGCCACGACGACGTTCGACGACGGGCTGTATCCCTCGAACAAGATGAGGCGGTCGATCGAGATGGCGCGGGAGGCCGGCGCCGACATCTACTACAGGGAGTTCCCGGGCGGTCACGACTTCGACGACATCAAGGACGAGCTGCCCGCCGTCGCGCGGTTCCTCGAGCGCCACCCGAGAGACCCGTTCCCTTCACGTGTCGTGTGGGAAGCGGGTTCGACAGACTTCGGTCAGTGTCGCTGGTTCGCGATCGACCGCATCACGACTGACGAGCCGGCGCCCTGGCACGAAGACCACAACGTTGCGCTCACGGACGACAGGATAACGATAGGGTTCCAGCCGGACTACGAGTTCGAGGGGCCCGGTATTCGCGTCGGCATCCTGTCCGACGGCGACTACCCGGCGCGGAACATCGGGCTCAAGGCGGGTGACGTCATAGTCAAGGCCGACGCCGCGCGAATGGACAGCCTCCCGGACCTCAATGAGTGGAAGGCCACGGTCGAGAGGGGAGACGCGTTCGAGATGACGGTCCTGCGTGACGGCGGGAAGGTCATCCTTCGGGGCAGGCTGCCGGAAGCCGCCGGCCACTTCATCTTCAAGCGCGATGTTCCTTCGGCCGCCGTGAGGGCCGGCTTCGCCGCGAATCGCCTTGAGGTGGCCGCTTCCCGCGTGGGTTCATTCAGACTTCTGGTTCATCCCGACATGGTCGTGTTGGACCAGAATCTGGTCATCGAGGTGAATGGCGAGATTGTGTTCGACGACATCGTCCGACCGGATCTTGCGTTCCTTCTCGAGAACTACCTCGACAACCGCGACCGCGAGTTGCTGTACGTGGCGGAGGTCGCGATAGAGCTGCAGTAGATGAAGGAACGGGTCTGACTCTCACCCCCGTGCTCAGACAGCGCCGCGGCTTCGCCGCGCCAAACTGCGCGCGGGGGTGAGGTCAGACCCGTCTCAACGTCTGAGCAGCATCTTCAACGTATCCGCCAGCGCAACATACTGCTCGATCGTGTTGTAGATCTGAGCTGCAATGCGGATGATGCTGGACGGCCCATCGGGATACGCCAGCACCGGAACCTCGAATCCGTACTCTTCCCTCAGAACAGTGTCGAGTTCATCGAAGGCAAGAGCAGTCGTCGTGAAGTGAAACGTGCCTGCCGAGAGCGGGACACTTGCCAGTGTTCCGATCATGTCCTCGGGGCACGGCGCCGCCACGCCGGTAGCCTCGCAGAGAAGCCTGCGCGCCCGAAGCGCGAGATCTCTGTTCCGTTCCATGAGCTCGGGCCACCCGCCCGGTAGAAGCGAACCCATGAACCGTATGGACTCGGGGATGCACAGATAAGACGTCGGGTCGACGGTTCCGGTCCATCCGAACTCCAGCTGGAAGCGGGAAGCATCGGTCCGCTTCGAGTTGGCGCCGTGGCTGATCGCCAGCGGCCTGATAGACGGCTGCAGGTCTCGCCGCACGTAGAGGATGGCGGCTCCCTTGGGAGTGCACAGCCATTTGTGACAGTTGCCCGTGTAGTAGGCTGGGGCAATGTCGGTGATGTCGAGAGGGACCATCCCCGGCCCGTGGGCTCCGTCGACGAGCGTGTCGATCCCGCGTTCGGCCAGAGCCCGGACGATTCGCGTTATGGGCATGACCATGCCCGTCAGGCTGGTTATGTGATCGACGACTGCGATGCGAGTCCTGTCGGACGCGGCGTCCATCAGGCGCTCCACGACCTCGTCCGAAGATCCGACGGGGAACGGGACGTCGACCGCGACGACGCGCGCACCTGACCTTCCCGCAACGAACTCCATCGCATTCCGGCAGGCGTTGTACTCGTGGCTTGTCGTGAGGAGCTCGTCTCCCGCCTCGAAACTGAGCGAGCGGAGGATGGTGTTGACGCCGGTCGTGGCATTCGGAACGAAGACGAGGTCGTCGGGGTCCACTCCTACGAAGGTCGCGGTCTCGGCACGCGCCGAAGTCGCGAGTTCATCGAGTTCTCTCAGAAGAAACTGAACGGGCCCGCGTTCCAGCCTGTCTCGGAGCCTCGTTTGAGCTTCCAGCACCGGAATGGGACACGCGCCGAACGACCCGTGATTCAGGAAGGCAACGTCAGGGTCAAGGCGCCAGTGTCGAACGAACTCCGACGCGCCGGATCTCTCACC
>DAOWCM010000452.1 GCA_030639555.1 Candidatus Eiseniibacteriota bacterium
CGCAACGCCATGTCGACCCGGGGCGACCAATCCTGCAGCAATCGGCTACCCGAGGTCCGCGACCCGCCCCATGAAGAGGATACTGCCCGTGGCGTCATCACGGATGACGAACAGGAACGGATGGTCGGCCCTGAAGATCGTTTCCTCCATAATCGCCAGCCGCGCCATCACCACGGCCGTCGCCGCGGCGGCCTCCGTTCCTTCCTCGTTGACAGCGACGAAGGCCTTGTGAAAGACCGAGGTGATGAAGAGGTCCCTGAGGT
Source organism: Candidatus Eiseniibacteriota bacterium (assembly GCA_030639555.1). GTDB lineage: Bacteria > Joyebacterota > Joyebacteria > Joyebacterales > Joyebacteraceae > JALGZG01. The sequence continues at coordinate 264 of DAOWCM010000452.1, forward strand.
CGGTCATGCCCGAGAAATCGGCTTTCTCGCCGAACGCGTCGCGGATACCGAGTGCTGCCAGGTGCTTGGAGATGTCCTCGGTGCCCCACGTCATCTCGAATCGCGGGAAGTAGACCTTGAGCTCCTGCTCCCGCAGGCGCCCGGACCAGTCGGAGAGCATCTCGGGGGTCAGACGACTCTCAATGACCCTGAGGTTGACGAGGCTCTCGGGCCGGGGCAGGACGACCAGCATCGAGATCTCCTCGCCCTCGTAAGGCATCTCCAGCACTTGCACGTCCTCGTTCTCGAAGTACTGGAAATCGCTCTTCTGATACATCATCGGGACAGTTGCGTCACCGCCGGTCCCGTGGAAGGTGGCGTCACTGGTCCTCTCCTCGTCGAACCTCGACAACCACTGGCCCTTGAAGTAGACGGCGTTCGTCAGCACCAGCGTGGTCAGTGAGTCGACCCCGCCTGCGGGAATGAGGTCCTCTATCTTCTCGCGCGTCGCCTCCTCCACCCACTGGTTGATCCTGACTCTCTCTGCGTCCGCGTTGCGCCTGAAGTCCGCGATGTTGAACCCTCCGCCGAAGTGCTTCCCGACGAGGTCCAGGAAGGACTCTTTGAACGGATAGCCCTCCTGTCCCCAGAGGCTGTTGGCGATGTGGAGTTCGTAGCCGCGCGTCTCGCGTGACGCGACCAGGCCTTCCTGGAGAGAACCGAAGGAGGCGATGACACGCTCGCGGCTGATGAACGAGGGCTCGCCCTCGACGCCCTCCGTCGGGAAGTGCAGCACCGTCGCCATCTCGTGCTCGGTGTTACCGCGCGCACCCGCTGCCGTCATGGCGAGCGCCGTTGAGATACTGTAGGGCGAGAAGAAGAGGTTGCCGTCTCCGGCCAACCTGCCGTAGAGGTCGAACGCGAACTGGTTTCCGCCGTCGACCAGAGCGGCGACGTCCTCACTGGCCGCCTTGGCGGTGGCCACGCCTCCTGCCGCGGCCCCGGCCTCGCTCACGGCCGCCGGTTCCTCGCCGCCGCACCCGGCCGTAACGGGGACCGCAAGCGCCGCAAGCACGAGCAGCGAGACCACTCCGCGCGATGTGGTCGCATTCATGTCTTTGCTCCTTCCATTCGTCCGACTGGCCGGGCGGGACCAGGGGGGTCGAGTTCTACGCGGCCTTCGGCTCGTACCGCTCGTAGTAACCGATGACCTCGCCCCCCTCGTCGCGCACCGCCCGCATGTAGATGCGCCTCTTCTCATTGTCGGAGATGAGCCGCTCCTCCTCGCCGGACTGAAGTGCGGCGAGGACCTCGATCATCAGCTCCCGGGAGTCCTCGTTGTGGCAGTCGAGAAGGGACGTCCCCATGAGCGTTTCGCCTCCGGTGTAGTGGTCGACGGCGGCGCTGTTCATGTAGATGATGGTGTGCTCGGTGTCAGCGACGAGCACGGGATCGACGAAGCTGTCGAGGATCTGTGCCGGCAGAGCGGTATCGGTCACTGCTCTCTCCTTGTCTGTCCC
>DAOWCM010000309.1 GCA_030639555.1 Candidatus Eiseniibacteriota bacterium
CAACAGTTCGATGACCATCTTCCTGGTCCTGACAACCCGTGTCGAGGAGGTGCGAACCGTGAGTCCCTCCTCCGCCGGGTAGGTGCATGCACTGACCAACCTCGACTTGGCCCCCTCGCCGATTTCCACCACGCATAACCGACATGCCCCGTAGGGGGACAGCCCATCCATATGGCATAGAGTGGGGATCGGGAATCCCATGAACTGCGCTGCCTCGAGAAGCGTCGTGCCCCTCTCTACTCGAGCGCCCACGCCATTGATGTGGAGCGTTATCATCCGTGGCCCCTGTCGGGCTCCCGGATGGCGTCCTCGGCCTCCGGGCAACTCGTGAACTCCAGATCGCATCTGAGACACCGCTTCGCCTCGCGAGCTGCATCCTCGACCGTGAAAGTATCCTCTACTTCGGCGAAGGAATGCCGGCGCTGTTCGGGAGACTGCATGTGTACTTTGACCCTCCGCATGTCGTCTCCGTCCTCCGGCAGGTCGACGAGCGGCTCGACGTAGACCGTCGGAATGCGGGGTTCGGCGGGCAGCACCAGATCTCGTCCCTGGAGATACCGTTCGATGGCACCAGCTGCGCGCTTTCCGGCTGCAACGGCGTCTATGACGGTATTTGGCCCCGTCGCCACGTCTCCACCGGCGAAGAGACCGGGCCGCCCGGTAGCCAGCGTACGCTCGTCGACTGAAACTGCGCCGTCTCTCAGTTCCAGGCCGGAGATATCTCCCGCCCCGATGTCGCTCACCGCCTCGCTGATGGCGACGATGAGGGTGTCGAGAGGTACTCGGTATTCCGATCCAGTCCTGGCGACCGGTCTGCGCCGCCCGCTCTTGTCCACCTCGCCCAGCTGATTCACAACCAACTCGGCGGCGACCAGGTGCCCATCCTCGCCGTGCAGCTTCACGGGCGACACCAACAGCTCCAGCTTGATACCTTCCTCTAGGGCGCCTTCGATCTCCTCCGCAAACGCGGGCATCTCCTGCCGCGTACGGCGATAGAAGACGGTGGCCTCGGTTACACCCTCCTGCCGCAGAGCCACGCGAGCCGCATCGAGAGCTGAGTTTCCCCCGCCGATGACCCCGACTCTGCCGCGAGCGAGCGATTCACCCCGTAGGTTCCACGCTTTCAAGAACTCCATGGACGGGTAAACGCCGGCCAGATCTTCGCCCGGGATGTCCATGCGCCAACTCTGGTGGGCTCCCACCGCCAGGAAGACCGCGTCAAAGCCATCAGCGAAAAGGCTGTCGACCGTGAAATCCCGACCGAGCATCTTGCCGCAGCTCAGTGTGACGTTCTCGTCGATCAGCGCGTCGATCTCCTTCTGCACGACTTCCTGCGGCAGGCGGAACACGGGGATGCCCTGCGTCAGAAGGCCTCCAGGCCGGTCCTCTGCCTCGAAAACCTGCGTCTTGTAGCCCCTGAGAGAGAGGTGGTGGGCCGCCGTGAGGCCGGCCGGACCAGCTCCGACCACGGCCACCTTCTTGCCTGCCGCGAGAGGATCAATGCGCCGCTCGGGCTTGTACACGCTCGGATCCACATTGTCGGTGACAAAGCGCTTGAGGGCACGGAGCGCAACAGGATCCTGTCCGGTCTGGGCCAGACGACAATGCTGCTCGCACCTGTGGTCGCACACACGGGCACAGACTGACGGGAAGGGGTTCGCCTCTCGAATCACGCGATAGGCCTCGTCGTATTCGCCTCTGGTGATGAGGGCGGCGTAGCGCCACGGCTCCGTTCCGACCGGGCAGGCAGCCTGGCACGGAGCACCCGTAAGGCCTCTGCACACGTAGGCGTCACACTGCTTGTCGACAACGTGCCGCTCGTACTCGCCCCAAAAATGGCGGAGGGTGCTGAGTACCGGATTGGCCGCGGACTGTCCCAAGCCACACATGCTCGAGTCCGCCACCGTCCGGCCGAGTTCCTCGAGAAGATCAAGGTGTGCGAGTGTGCCCCGCCCCTGCGTGATGTCGTCGAGGATTTCCCACATCCGCTGCGTTCCCTTACGGCAGGTATAGCACTTGCCGCAGGACTCGTCTTTGAGGAAGCTCATGAAGTACTTGGCGATATCCACCATGCACGTGCTGTCGTCCATGACGATCATGCCGCCCGAGCCCATAATGGCGCCGGCCTGCGTCAGGCTTTCGTAGTCGATCGGCAGATCGAAGTGCCAGTGCGGGATGCACCCACCGGACGGGCCCCCTATCTGTACGGCCTTGATCCTGCCCCCCTCCAACGGGCCGCCTCCGATCTCGTAGACTATCTCTTTGATGGAAGTACCCATCGGTACCTCGACCAAACCCGTGTTCCTGATCCTTCCTACGACCGAAAAGACTTTGGTACCCTTGCTGGTCGACGTTCCGACGCGAGCGTATTCGTCTCCTCCTTGGGTCATGATGATGGAGACGTTGGCCCAGGTCTCCACGTTATTGATGCAGGTAGGCCTGCCGTTGATGCCGCTTTCTGTGGGAAACGGCGGTCTCTGTCGCGGCTCGCCCACTGCGCCCTCTATGGTGCGAATGAGGGCGGTCTCTTCGCCGCACACGAACGCGCCGGCGCTCTTGACGATACTGATGTCGAAGTCAAGCCCCGTATCCAGGATGTTTTCGCCGAGAAGTCCGTATTCGCGGGCCATGCGGAGAGCGATCAGCAGATGCTTGATGGCCAGGGGATACTCGTGTCGCACAAAGACGAATCCCTCGGTCGCGCCCATGGCTTTGCCGCCGATGACCATGCCCTCGATGATGCTATGGGGATTGCCTTCGAGGATACTGCGATCCATGTAGGCCCCCGGATCGCCTTCGTCGGCGTTGCACACGACGTACTTCCCATCGCCACTGTTCTGTCGCCGGGCCATCTCCCACTTCTCGGCCGTCGGGAACCCTGCGCCACCGCGCCCCCGGAGCCCCGAACGTTTCATCTCGTCGATGATCTCCTCGGGCGTGGACTCGGCCAACGCCTTGGCGAGCGCCTCGTAGCCACCTTCGGCGAGGTAGCCGAACAGCCTGATGGGGTCGAGCCGCTGGTTTCTTCCCAGCAGGGTGCGCTGCTGCTTGGCGAAGAAGGGTATTTCCTCGAGACAGCGGCAGACCTCACCCGTTGTTGGATTTCGATAGAGGAGATCTTCGGCGCATTCTCCTGTGACCGCAGCGTCGACCACGGCTGGGATGTCGCCCGTATCGATCTTCGGATAGAAGGCTCCCTGCGGCTCCGTCACGA
>DAOWCM010000321.1 GCA_030639555.1 Candidatus Eiseniibacteriota bacterium
CGGGGTAGGGCCCCCACGCGAGCAAAGCAACCTGAGAGGTGAGACCAAGTGACAGACCCAAGATACCAGAAGCTCGCGAAGGTGCTGGTCGATTACTGTCTCGATGTGCAGAAGAAGGACCTTGTGCTGATACGCGCCGGCCTCCCGGCGGCTCCGCTGGTTAGGGAGGTGTACCGCGAGGTCCTCGAGGCGGGCGGCCATCCGATAACGCGTGTGGCGCTCCCGGGGGCCACGGAGATATTCTTCGAGCACGCAAAGAAGGCCCAGCTGGAGTTCGTGAGCCCGATCGCGAAGCATGAGATTGACACGATAGACAAGCTCCTGGCCATCCGCAGCACAGAGAACACGAAGTCACTCACCAACGTCGACCCCGCGAAGCAGACAACCGTAGCGAGAGCCCAGTCGGCAGTAAGACAGCGCTACCAGGACCGCGTGGCCGCCGGAGAGATCTCCTGGTGCGTCACGCAGTTCCCGTGCAACGCCTCGGCGCAGGATGCGGAGATGTCCCTCGAAGACTACGAGGACTTCGTTCTGCGCGCTTGCCTCATGCACAAGAAGGACCCCGTGGCAGCCTGGAGAGGAATCAAGCGCAGGCAGGCGAAGTTCTGCAGATACCTGAACGACGTCGCGAAAATCCGGATCGTCAAAGAAGGGACGGACATCTCGATGCGCGTCGCCGGGCGGACGTGGATAAACAGCGACGGCCGAAACAACATGCCCTCCGGCGAGATATTCACGGGACCCATCGAGGACTCGGTCGAGGGCACGATCGCTTTCACCTTTCCCGCGTGCTACGGCGGACGCGAGGTCCACGACGTCTGCCTCACCTTTAAGAAGGGGAAGGTCGTGAAGGCCACGGCGTCCAAGGGTGAGGCCTTCCTGAAGTCGATGCTCGACACCGATGAAGGCGCGAGGTTCGTCGGCGAGATCGCGGTCGGCACGAACTACGCCGTGAAGAAGTTCACGAAGAACACGCTCTTTGATGAGAAAATCGGCGGCACCATCCATATGGCGGTCGGCTCCTCCTACCCGAAGTCGGGCGGGAAGAACAAGTCCGCCATCCACTGGGACATGGTCGCTGATATGCGCGACGGTGGGAAGATCTACGCTGACGGCAAGATAGTCTACAAGGACGGGCAGTTCACGCTCGGGTAAAGGAGACACCATTGAGAGACCCAAGATACGCGAAGCTCGCGGGTGTGCTGGTTAACTATTCGGTCGCCGTCGAGAAGGGCGAGTTGGTGGAGATAGGTGGGGAGGCGACCGCCGCGCCGTTGATCGCTGAAATCTACCGCGAGGTACTCAGAGTGGGGGGCCATCCGTTCCTCCGCATCGGCTTGCCAGGACTGACAGAGTCTTTCTTCAAGACAGCGAAGCAGCACCAGCTCAAGTTCGTAAACCCCATCGCTGAGTTCGAGGTCGACAAGGTCGACAAGATAATTTCCCTCTGGGGGACCGAAAACACGAAGGCAATGGCCGGAGTAGACCCGAAGAAGCAGGCCGTGAGAAGCAAGGCGACGAGCAAGCTCTTTCTGAAGTTCATGCAGCGCGAGGCGGCGGGCGAACTCAAGTGGGTGGGGACGCAGTTCCCCTGCAACGCCTCGGCTCAGGACGCTGAGATGTCGCTCGAGGAATACGAGGACTTCGTGCTCAAGGCCTGCATGCTGCACCTGAAGGACCCGATCGCGGCGTGGAAGAGGGTGCGCGGCAAGCAGAAGAAGATCTGCAAACAGCTGAACGAACGGAAGAAGATACGCGTGGTCGCAGAGGGAACCGATCTTACGATGAACGTCGAGGGTCGCAAGTGGATCAACTGCGACGGTTCGGCGAACATGCCGGACGGCGAGATATTCACCGGCCCCATCGAGGACTCGGTGGAGGGCACGGTCAGCTTCTCCTTCCCTGCGTACTACTTTGGCAGGGAGGCGGACGGTGTCAGATTGACTTTCAAGAAGGGCAAGGTCGTCAAGGCGCGCGCGTCCAAGAACGAAGATTTCCTCCACGCGATGCTCGACTCCGACGATGGAGCGCGCCGAGTGGGCGAGTTCGCGATCGGCACCAACTACTCCATCCAGAAGTTCACGAAGAACACGCTGTTCGACGAGAAGATCGGCGGCACCTTCCACATGGCCCTCGGCGCGTCCATTCCCGAATCCGGAGGCAAGAACGAGTCCGGGGTCCATTGGGACATCGTCAACGACATGCGCAGTGGCGGGAAGATCTACGCGGACGGGAAGATCATCTACAAGGACGGGGAGTTCACGATCTAGCAACGTGTTCTGGAGGTTTGTATGTTAGCGAATTGGAGCGAGATCGTGAACGTCGAGGCCATCGTCAGGTGGCTCGCATCCAGCGGCCTGAGGATAATCCTGATACTCGTGGGCGCTCTGGTCGTCGTGCGCCTCGCCGTCTTCATTACGCGACGCGTGGAGCAGGCCTTCCAGGATAACGACCCGTCCACGATGAACGAGCGCGAGAAGCAGGCGGCCACGCTCGGGAAGGTCATCAGGAACATCTCCCGTATCCTGGTGTGGAGCGTCGCCGTCATGATGGTCCTGAGGGAGCTCGGGATCGATATCGGCCCGATCCTCGCCGGTATCGGCATCATGGGGCTTGCCGTCGGCTTCGGCGCTCAGTCGTTGGTTAAGGATTTCCTGGCGGGCATGTTCATACTCATCGAGAACCAGTACAACGTCGGCGACGTTATCGAGGCCGCCGGAGCAAAGGGACAAGTCGAGAAGATAACGCTCCGCGCGACCACCCTGCGCGACCTCCAGGGGAACGTCCACATCATCCCGAACGGCACCATCGCCGTCGTCACGAACAGGACGCGACAGTGGTCCCGCTTCGTGCTCGACATCGGTGTCGCGTACAAGGAGAACGTCGACGAGGTGATGCGCGTCCTGAAGGAGATCGGTGACGAACTCGCGGCCGACGCGGAGTTCGCATCGATGATCACGGCGCCGCTGGAGGTGCTGGGCGTTCAGGACTTCGCGGACTCGGCCGTCATCATCAGAGTGATGTTCACGACGCAACCGGTCAAGCAGTGGACCGTCGGGCGGGAGTTCAGACGCAGGGTGAAGAAC
>DAOWCM010000310.1 GCA_030639555.1 Candidatus Eiseniibacteriota bacterium
ATCTCGAAGTCGATCTGCGTGTGCTCGAGCTGACGGTCCGTCCGCAGATCCTCGTCCCGCAGGCAGCGCGCCACCTGGAAGTAGCGGTCGCACCCAGCCACCATCAGTATCTGCTTGTAGAGCTGTGGCGACTGCGGCAGCGCATAGACCTTGCCGGGCTGGATGCGCGACGGGACGATGAAATCGCGGGCGCCCTCCGGCGTCTTCTTGGCGAGAAGAGGCGTCTCTATCTCGGTGAAGCCCTGCTCCGTGAGGTATGCGCGCGTCGTCTGAGCCGCCACGTGGCGCGCCTCGATCAGCCGCTGCATATGGGGACGGCGGAGGTCCAGATAGCGGTACTCCAGACGCAGTTCGTCGCTCGCCTTCACCGGTTCCTCGAGGACGAAGGGTGGTGTCAGAGACGCGTTCAGAACGATGAGTTCGCGAGCGATGAGCTCGACCTCGCCTGTGGGCAGGTCCGGATTGATCGTGCCCTCGGGACGTTCGGACACCTTGCCGCGAACGGCAACGACGTACTCCGCTCCGAGCTCCCCGGCCTTCGCGTGCAGCTCCTGATTGTCGTCGGGGCGGAAGACCACCTGCGTCGTCCCGTACTTGTCTCTGAGGTCGATGAAAAAGAGACCACCCAGATCACGACGGTGGTGGACCCATCCCATCAGCACGGCCTCGGTCCCTGCGTCTTCCTTTTGAAGCGCTCCGCAGGTGTGCGTTCGTCTGAGTGACCCCATCTGTTCCAGTTTCATCTCTGTGTCCGTCTCCGGTGGTATCGGATGTTCGAATCAAGCGTCGCTCGAGAGCCGCGGTGCCGTCCCGCTCACCTGAGCTACGTGCCGCCGCCCGCGGGCCATACGCTGCCCGAGCGAGCTACGTGCCGCCGCCCGCTGAGGCGAGGCGCTCGACCAGGAGCGCGGCGACCTTTTCCACCCCCACTTCGTCCTGCTCGCCGGTCGTCATGTTCTTCACCACGGCGACGCCGCGCGCGACTTCGTCCTCACCGATGATCACGACGTGGCCGGCCCCAAGCTTGCCGGCCTCCTTCATCTGCGCCTTGAGGCTTCGCCCCTGATAGTCGGTTTCGACCGAGACCGACTTGCGCAGCTCCGCGATCACCGTCGCCGCGGCGAGGGCGGCATCGCTTCCGAGGGAGGCGACGTAGACGGAAGGCCCGGGCTCCCTTGCGGCCATGACGCCCGTGTCCTCCAGCGCGGTCATGAGCCTCTCCACCCCTGACGACACACCGCAGGCCGGTGTCGCCGCACCGCCCAACTCCTCGACGAGAGCGTCGTACCGGCCTCCCCCGCAGAGCGCGCTCTGCGCTCCCAGTCCTGCGTAGTGCACTTCGAATACTGTCTTCGTGTAGTAGTCGAGCCCTCGCGCCATTGACGTGTCGACCACGAACCGGACGGACATCCTTGAGAGGAGGTCCTGGACACTCGCGAAATGCTGGGTGCATTCGTCGCACAGCGACTCCAGGATCGAAGGGGCATCCTTCAGAAGCTCGAGACAGTGCTTGTTCTTGCAATCGAACATGCGGCGCGGGTTGCGCTCGTACCTGACCTGGCAGTCGGCGCAGAACTGATCGAGCGACCCTGCCAGCCTGTCTCTCAGAAGCTCGTTGTATGACGGCGTGCAGGTCGGACACCCGGCGCTGTTTATCCGTGCTTCCGCACCGGCTAACCCTAAGCTCTCGAACAGATTGACCGAGAAGTGAATGATCTCCGCGTCGACGGCGGGGTTCATCGATCCGATCGCTTCGAGACCCCACTGCCAGAACTGGCGGTAGCGACCGGCCTGCGGGCGCTCGTAGCGGAACATCGGGCAGAAGTAGTAGAGCTTCGTCAGTCGAGAACCACGCCCCATGCTGTGCTCGATGAACGACCGCACGACACCGGCCGTGCCCTCCGGACGCAGGGTCAGGCTGCGCCCCTTCCGGTCCGTGAAGGTGTACATCTCCTTCCGGACGATGTCCGTCGCGTCGCCGATTCCGCGGGCGAAGAGTTCCGTCTCCTCGAAGACCGGCAGCCGGATCTCACGATACACGAACCGATCGGCGGTCGCCCTGAAAACACGTTCGACGCGCTGCCATTTCCAGGATTCTTCGGGGAGTACGTCGCGCGTTCCGCGCGGAGCTTTGTATGTCATGTGTCGATCACCTGCCGTCCTGTCTGGGTTCTCCCGCATCGGGCCGCCGCCTCTACGCGGCCTTGCCGGCCGCAGCGGCGCGCCGCGCCATCCAGCTGCTGAGCGCCATGGCCAGACAAGAGCCGAACAGGACGCCCGCCACGTCGGCGACCCAGTCGAGGAGTTCGCGCTCCCGCCCGGGCACCGTCATCTGATAGGTCTCATCCAGCGCACCGACCGCCGCTCCGATGAGCACCACGACCACCAGCAGCACCCACCGCCGGACACGGCGGAACGTGCTCCGGGACGCAACGCTGAGAAGCAGGCCGAAGCCCGCGTATTCGGCCAGATGAGCCATCTTGTCCGACACCTTGAAGCAGGTGTGGCTCAGCGGGTCCTGCGGGATCGAGGAGACTCCGAATATCAGCGCCAGATAGGCGACGACGAGTATCCACGTCCTCAACGTCAGTTCGGTGCTTCTCTTCAATCCGTCTCCTCGGCGCCTAGCCGTAGGAATGAAGGCCCCCGAGGAACTTGCTCCCGAGTATCGTCAGGATCGTCAGCGTGAACCCCAGAACCGACAGGCCCGAGGTCAGCGCAATGCTCCCCCTCCTCGTCCTGCGGACGTGAAGGTAGATGGCATAGATGAGCCAGACGATGAGCGAGCTCGTCTCCTTCGGATCCCAGGACCACGGAGTGCCCCAGGCTCTCTGGGCCCACACCGCACCCGCGAAGAGGGCCCCGACCGTGAAGAGCGGGAACCCGATGCCTATCGCTCGGTACGTGATCGAATCCAGCAGGTTACGGTCCGGCAACCGCCTGTGACCGCGCTTGTCCCCCATAAGGCACATCAGAGACGCGACGAACGCGACCGCGAACGCCGCCTCCGCCAGGATCGCCAGTGAGACGTGTATCCACAGCCAGTAGCTCTGGAGCGCCGGAATGAGCTGCCTGGAGATGTCTGCCGGAAACAGCGAGGCCATGACCATCATGGCGAAGGCGATGGTCGCCGCGAAGGCGGTCAGAACCTCGAGGCCCTTCTTCCGCCAGATGAGCAGGAACCCGAGGACGATGGCCCACGCGAAGAAGGAC
>DAOWCM010000133.1 GCA_030639555.1 Candidatus Eiseniibacteriota bacterium
ATCGTCCGCACGTTCAGGCAGTTCGTGAAGTTCGCCCCCATCCTCGGCATGACGGTGATCACGATGGCGCTTCTGGTGGCCGCGATCTCCGCGGGCTTCTTCGCCATCACGCGAAGAGAAGCACCGACGGAGGAGGCCGGGGGGCCCGCCGTGGAGACCGTTCAGCCGGCCGCAGAGGCGGCCCAACTAGTCGTGGAGGCAGCCCAGCTCGCCGGTGACCCGAAGAGCGGTGAGACCCTCTTCGCAACCAACTGCACAAACTGCCACAACTCCGACTCCACGGAGTTGAAGATAGGACCGGGCCTCGCCGGGCTGTTCGAGCGTGCGGAGCTGCCGTCCAGCGGCAAGCCCGTGACAAGGGAGAACGTCCGGGCCCAGATCGTCACCCCCCTGAGGAACATGCCCTCGTTCCAATCCTACATCTCGGACGAGGGGCTGACCGACCTGCTCGCGTACATCGAGACCCTCTGACGAGCTCCACGAGCGCGCCCTGCGGTGAACTCTCCACTGTCTCCCGGGAGGAAGCGGAGTGATGACAACGAACTCCAGTGGACGGGTCCCTACAGGAACACTCACGGGAACTGCCCTCCTGCTCGCGCTCGGGGTCGTGCTGCCCATCGTCTTCCACGCGTTTCCCCTGGGAGGACGAATCTTCCTGCCGATGCATCTGCCCACCTTCGTAGCGGGGCTCGTCCTCGGGCCTGTGGCGGGGCTCGTGGTGGGCGCCGGTTCCCCGATCGTGTCGGGACTGCTCACGGGGCGTCCCACCGTCTTCTACATGGTGCCCATGATCTTCGAGCTGGCGACATATGGTCTGGTGGTGGGCCTTCTGCGTCCGCGGTTCGCGGCGCTGCTCGGGCGGCGCGCCGGCGCAAGCGGCCACGGTGAGAACGACCACGCGGCGCGCACGATCGCGACGGCATCTCCGCTGGCGGCCGTCTCTTTGGCCCTTGTCTGCTCGATGCTCGCCGGCCGGGTCGTCTGGGTAGCGGTCGTCGTCTGGCTGGCCCCGGTCATCGGGCTCACGGCCCGCACGATCGCGATGGCGCTGGGTGCTATCGGCGCCGGGTGGATCGGCATGGTCATCCAGCTGGCCCTCATTCCCGCAATCGTCCGGGCGATTGAGCGCACCAGAAAGACGTGATACAATCAGCAGGGTCCACGGGAGTTGAATTGAACGCCGGCTCATGACATGGGGTCGGTAATCCATAGACTTGGTAGCCCACGGGCTGCCGGAGATGAACTCAAGGACTGCGACACGCATGCGGATACTGCTGATACACGCGAGCAAGTTCAGCTACCACGTCACCGAGAAGACCTCGGCGGTCTCCTCTCTTGCGGAACTGAGCGAAGACCAGCTCAAGGGATCGACGGGCGACGCGCTGGTGGCGTTCCTCGCTTCCGAGAAGACCGACGAGAAGGGCGTCGACTCGGTCGCGCAACAGGCGGCCGGGGCCATCACCGACCAGGCGAAGCAGGTCAAGACTACCGACGTCGTGCTCTACCCGTATGCTCATCTCTCCAGCAACCTCTCGTCCCCGCGTGTCGCGACGAAGGTGCTGGCCGCAATCGGCAAGAGGATGCGCGAGGACTCGGGGCTCACCATCCACGAGGCGCCGTTCGGCTTCTACAAGGGCTTCGAGATCGAGTGCAAGGGCCACCCTCTGTCAGAGCTCGCCAAGACGATCGTGCCGGGGGGCGAGACCGGTGACGGCGCCCGGGCCGCCGGCGAGGAGGACACCTCCGCGGCGCTCCAGGCCGAGAAGACCATGAAGTCCGACTGGCGCGTGTTCTACCCGGACGGCCGGGACGTGCCGGCGCACGAGTGCACCTTCGACGGTCACGATTGCTTCAAGCAGATGTACGACTACGAGATCTCGGGCACCCGCGTCTCGAGCGAGCCCCCGGCCCACATCGAACTCATGAGACGACTGGAACTCGTAGACTACGAGCCTGCGTCCGACCCGGGCAACTTCAGGTGGTACCCGAACGGGACGCTGGTCAAACTGCTGGCCGAGGAGCACGTGTCCTCGCTTCTGAACGCCGCCGGGGCCATGCAGGTCGAGACCCCGATAATGTACGACTACCAGCACCCAAATCTGATGAGCTACCTCAACCGCTTCCCCGCCCGTCAGTACGTGCTCCTGTCCGACACGAAGGAGTACTTCCTGCGATTCGCCGCGTGCTTCGGGCAGTACCTGATGCAGCACGACATGCAGATCTCACACCGGATGCTCCCCGTGCGACTGTTCGAAATCAGCCACTACTCGTTCAGACGTGAGCAGTCGGGCGAGCTGGCGGGGCTCCGTCGTCTGCGCACGTTCACCATGCCCGACCTGCACACGCTGACCAAGGACACCGTCTCGGCCCGGGAGGAGTTCCTGCAGCAGATGGACGTCTCGATGCAGTGCATGAGCGACTTCGGCCTGGACTACGAGGTCGCGGTCCGCTTCGTCCGCGGTTTCCTGGACGAGGACCCGGAGTTCGCGCGCGAGATCGCGCGCCGGGCGGGCCATCCGGTTCTGGTAGAGATCTGGGATGAGCGCTTCTTTTACTTCGTCGCCAAACTCGAGTTCAATTTCCTGGACGCCCAAGAGAAGTCGTCGTGTCTCTCGACCGTCCAGATCGATGTGGAGAACACGGAACGGTTCGAGATCGACTACGTCGACGAAGACGGGACCAAGAAGCGCCCGATCCTAATGCACACCTCTGTCTCCGGATCCATAGAGAGAGTCATCTGTTCGATACTCGAGCAGCAGGCGATTCGCATCCGGAACAAGGAAGTGCCCAACTTCCCGCTGTGGCTGGCACCGATCCAGGTTCGTATCATCCCGGTGTCCGACAAGCACCACGCGTTCTGCGAATCGCTCCTCGCGAAGATCCCGTTCCGTGTCGACTTCGACGACAGGGACATGAGTGTCGGGAAGAAGATCCGCGAGTCCGGACGACACTGGGTCCCCTACACAATTGTCATCGGAGACCGCGAGGTCAGTGGCGACGAGCTGGCCGTGCGCATCCACGGGGGAGAGCAGCGGCAGTTCTCGATCGACCAGCTCAATGAGACCATCAGGCAGGAGATCGCGGGCAGGCCATACCGGCCGCTCAACGTGTCGGTCCGCCTGTCAGAGCGCCCTATTTTCGTCGGCTGAGTGCCGGCCGACGCTCTGGATCAAGACCCATCAATAGCGGGAACCCTCGGGGGTGAGAGAATGGAACATCCAGGTCTCGGAACTCCTCGTACGCATGACTTCGGAAACGGCGTTCACGCGATTCTCGACATGGAGACCATCGTCGACGTGCACGCGGCGAACGTGGGCATCATCACAACCGCGAGAGCGCAGGTCTTCATCAACTCGGGGCAGACGGAGGCTCAGGCCCAGTTTGTCTGGGACTACACGCAGTCCAGGGCGCCTGGGAGAGAGATGACCTACGTCGTTCTGACGCATCACCATCTGGACCACTGCTTCGCCTCGAGTTTCTTCGATGACAGGCACGCGCTCATCTACGGGCACAGGTCGTTCGGGTCCTGTATGGCCGAGATGCGAAAGCACCTCGCGGCGAACGACTACCGCGAGATGGTGGAGGCGTTCCTCAAGATAGACAGCGAGACGTGCCGGAAGCACATTGGCTCGGTGCACCCGATATCGCCTCACCGGCACGTCGGCGAGGAGACCTCGATCGCCATCAACGGCGAAGAGGTGACCATCATGCACCTGCCGGGCCACACTGAATGTGAGCTTGTCGCCTACCATCCCAGGACTCGAATCCTCTTTGCCGGCGATGCCATCAATGAACGCGCCGGCCCCGTCACGATGTTCGGCGACGCGCGCGACTGGCGGAAGTGGGTCGTGGGTCTGGAGAGGCTCAAGAAGCTCGAGATCGAGACCATCGTCCCCGGCCACGGGGAGATAAGCGGCCCGGACATCATCGACGACCACATCGCCAAGCTGGAGACTAAGATCGCCGAGGCGGTCTGACGACCACCCCGGCGGCTTCGGCGCGCATCTCGTGCTGTCCCCAACTTACTGCCGGCCGGCCCCTTGCGGCGGTCACGCGCTCACGCAGGGTAGTGTGATGACTTCGTCGAGGAGACCGGCCAGCGTTTCTCGCTGACCAGGGCTTCGGAACTCCCGCATCCACAGCCTGCTCGCGGCTCGTTCGGCCCTGGCTCTGTTCGCTCACAGGGAGCGGTCCCGGGGGCGCGGGCTGATCCCACCGCGCTCCCCGGTCCCGCCTTTGAGTCGTCGTCGACCTCGGCCGCCTTGGCGCGCCCCGCTGTCCAGCCCAAAGAGAGAGTGTCCTTGCGGGAACGCGGAATGTTCTGCGGCTTCTTGCTCGGCTGCCGACGGCACGGACTCTCCCGGCGAGAAGAGCCCTGCGGCGACTCACCTCAAGAGCGTCATTTTCCTCTCAAAGAGCTCACTGCCGACTGTCATCCGGGCGAAGTAGGTGCCCGATGACACGTCTAGCCCCTCTGCGTCCCGACCGTCCCACCGGACGGACGAGACGCCGGGATCTACTTCAGAATCGATGAGTACCGCCACGCGACGACCGGAGACGCTGTACACCGCGAGCGTCACGTGCTCGCGGGAGCTGAGGCTGAAGGCCACGCTCGTCGCGGGGTTGAACGGATTCGGGTAGTTCTGGTGCAGCGTGGTCAAGCGCGCGGGCTCGGACCCGTCGGCGACACCTGTTCCGCCGCTCTCGATGTCCGCCGACGAACCGTGAGGGATACAGTTCTTCCCCGTAACGGTGACGGTGACGTTCGACGCGTTGCCAGGGCAAAACGCGACGACCGCCTCTCCTCCGGCGCCCGTCCCTGTGACCTCGTAGACTGATCCGTCGGCGCTCGCCACGCACACGGTCGCGCCCTCGACCGGTGAACCGGCCGCCGTTACTTCCACGGTCATCGTGACGACGCCACCGGACGCCTCAACGGCCTCCGGATGCACCACCGTCAGCGCGGCGGGGGTGTCCGTCCAGACGGGCATCTCGGGGTCGCCGAGGAGGTTCAGCTCGTACATCGCGTAGCGCATGTAGTCGTCAGTGGCGGCGACTCCGACGAACTGGTGTTTGGCGTCGGCATGGACCACGCCGGCGTGAACCAGATCTCTAGTGAACAGTGACGCGAAGAACTCCCGGCTGTAGAGGTCCGACACGCACTGTCCCGGGTAGCCGGGGCATCCCCACCCGTATCGAGAGTTGCCTACGTACGCCACGCCTCCGCCGTTCGGGTTCACCACCCAGTGCTCGCCGAATGTGTCATGATCGACGGCGGCAGACCAGCAGCCGACCGAGTACCAGAGACCACCGCGCTGCCCGTTGTTCAGGTCGTCGAGGTGCAGGATGGTCAGGTTCCCGGTCCCGACGCTGGCCTTCGTGATGTTCGAGTGCCCCTCGTGCATCACAAATCCGTAGCCTTCGTTGAGAGCGTTGAGCGCCGTCGACTCGTGCAGGTTGCCGTCGCGCTGATACAGCTTCGTGATGGGCGAGAACCGCGGGGGGACGGATTCATCGTCGATGATGTCGAGAGCGACGCCCCCGTCCGTGTAAGGATCGGGCGAGTCCCACATGATCTCACCCAGGAAGAGCATCTTGAGCTGGAAGTCGTCCCAGACCTGGAAGGGAGCGCCCTCGTAGGCGAGCACCTTCTCCACGAACGTTGCGGCCTCCTCCGGGCCGCTCACCGGAGCGCGCCCCACGAAGACATCCGAGTACATGTCGATGCCGTCTTCCCCTATCTCGCCCCACCTGTCGTCACCGTCGTCGTTCCACGTTCCATCCAGGTCGGCGTAGTAGAGGTCGGATGGGATGCCTTGATCGTAGAAGAAATCGTAGGCGTCGCGGGCAGGGACGATGTTCGTGTCTCCTCCGAGAAGAACCCACGAGATTCCGTGGATGTCCCGGTAGAACCTGATGCAGGATCTGATCCGCTCGGCCTTGTCGACCCCGTCGTAGAGCGGGCTCGCCGCGATGTCCTCGAGCGTCACGATCTCGGCTCTGACGCCCTTCAGCGTCTTCCAGTCCGCCAGGGGCTGGAACTCGTCCACGAAGTCGGAGGCAGTGATCACGAGGTAGTCGATGCCGCCGGCTCTCGTCGCCGTCCTGAGACCGTCCGGGTAGCGGAACATCTCTTCGTCGTTCTCTACCATCTGCGCGACCGTCGAGGTCACGACGAGGCCGGGCGGGGCTCCGTCCAGGAGCCACGCCCTCTCCTCGTCTGCCGACTC
>DAOWCM010000441.1 GCA_030639555.1 Candidatus Eiseniibacteriota bacterium
GGGCGAGTACCTCGAGGCGCTGAACCGAGCGTACGAAGACTGGTGCGCCCGGGCAGCCCGTATCACGGAAGTGCTGACCATAGACACGGAGGGCCTCGACCTGGTGCAGGACGAGACGGCCGTGGAACGCGTCCTCACGAAGGTCGTGGGGCGTCTCGGGCCGACCGCGCGGGAGGACCAGCCGGTCGGAGTCGGCCTGGAGGTTGCGAGCATCTAGCGTCCGTTGCGGGGCCGGCGTTCCCACAAAGCGCCCACCGGAGCCTCGCTGATCCACGATTTCGCGTGAGCCGAATGAGAACGGCACCCGAGCGTCTAAGCTCAGGGCGGCTGTATTCGTGTGTCCTGAGCGGCGCGTAGATGCGCTCCGGGTGAATTCTTGACCTATAGTCTGTATGATGGTATAATGAGGTAGGAATGAGAATGGGGGGCCCATGACTCACAGGAGACTGGCGGGGCTGGCAATCGTGCTGGCCGCGCTCCTCGTGTTGACGGGGACAAGCGTATCTGTGGGCGCCAGCAAGAAGGCGCCCGAGTTCACCCTTCCGAATCTCGATGGTGATGATGTTGCGCTATCTGAACTGCTCGAGGACGGACCGGTGATCGTGGACTTCTGGGCAACGTGGTGCAAGCCGTGCATCAAGGCGTTCCCGGATCTGCAGGAGATCTTTGACAAGTACAGAAACTGCGGGCTCAAGGTCCTGGCCATCTCGATCGACGGCCCAAAGTCGATGTCGCGCGTCGGTTCCCTCATCAAGTCGAAAGGGAATACGTTCGAGGTGCTTCTCGACCCGGGCCAGAAGGTGGCAAGGAAGTTCCATGTGACGTCCGTTCCCAGGACCGTGCTGGTGAACACGGACGGGACCATCGCCTATGCGGTGACGGGCTACCGCCCGAAGAACCACGAGGAACTGGAAGCCGCCGTGGCCGCGCTCCTTCCGGGCGACTGTCCGGAGGACGAGGTGAGTGAGGAGAAGGCCGTTGAGTAGAAACGGATGGACGCACGCGCTCCTTTCCGTGGCGCTCCTGGCTCTCGTGTCGGCCTCGGTTTCGGCTGAGACCGACGTCTACGCGAGCGGCGTGGTGCAGTGGGAGTACCTCTACAACATGAATGACGACATCGAATCGTCCGTGTCGGACGCGAGAGTCGACCTCGATATAGGCGTGGGGCCGCTCACGCTGGGAGTCGTGTACAGGGCGTATCAGCTGTCCGATCCCGCGTACAACCCCGCGGGCAAGGACATCCCGGCGGCCGTGGTCAAGCAGAGGTACATCGCCCTCGAGCACGAGGACATCAACCTGCGAGTGGGGCACTTTTTCGCGACTTTCGGTCGCGGGCTCACCCTGCGCAGCTACGAGAACGCGGATCTGGAGCACGACACCGTGCTCGATGGCATCCTCGCCGAATACGACGCCGGCGTTCTCGGACTGACTGCCCTGGCCGGCACGATGAAAGAGGATGAATCCGGAACGCGCTACTACACGCACGTTGTCAGAGGTGCCCGAGCCGCGATGCCGGTGGGCGAGTGGCTCGAGATAGCGGGGAGCATCGTGGAGCGGTCCAGGACCCTCGAGGACGAGCACGCCGCAGTTCATCCCGACTTCGCCAGGTTCGAGGACGGCGTGCGCGGTGCGGAGGTGTCCGGCTGGATCGGTCCATTCACGTTCGGGGCCGAGTACGCCGACAGGAGCGGGGAGTACCCGGAGGCGGCGAAGAAGGTCGATCCTGAGACCGGCGAGCTCGTGTACCCGCGGGGGCAGGTTGAGAAGCAGGGACACGCGACTTACGCCTCCGGAACGGTCGATTTCGGATGGGCCACGCTCTTCGGCGAGTTCAAGGAATTCGATGACTTCGCCCACAGCCTGGTCAA
>DAOWCM010000284.1 GCA_030639555.1 Candidatus Eiseniibacteriota bacterium
CTCGGCCGCGACGGCCGGCACGACGACCGTCAACAGCATCCCGACGGCCATGAATAGAATCGCCAGTCGCTTCACCACGCTGCTCTCCTTTCGCGGTGTTACCGCGCCAGTAAATCAGGTCCGTGCCGCCTGGTTCACTGGGGAGGCAGCGTTCCTGCTCGCTATCGACTCTTCACTTCCATCGTCGCTGGGATTATGCACGTGATCCGCATCCGAGACTACAACGAATGCGAAATCCACGCACACAGTTTATCACATCTCGACTGAAAATTCAACCGTTTGCCGCGACGGGTGGTCAGATGCGTGCCATTATCCCTTTGAGGACAAGGGCCGTGAGCAGCGAGTAGGTCACGTTGACCATGGTCCCCGCCAGGAAGTAAAGTGAGTTGGTGCTCATATCCTCGCGCCTGACGAAGGCCTTGGCAGCAAAGATCACCGAAAGGGCCGTGTAGGCCCCCGCCAGCACAAATGCCACGATCAGGATATTCTCGCACTTCCCCACTACAACACCAGTGTCGCGCACTCGCTTCTCGAGCTTGCCCTCGACGTCCTCCTTGGCTATGCCGCGGAGCACGCCCTTGACCACGCCACCGCTTGTCACCATTAGGAGGACACAGCCGCCGACCGCCACCGCAACACCCATCCACCCATCAGCAACCCACATCGGGCGTCCTCATTTCTCACCTCATAGAGTACTTCTCCATTATCTCGCGCAGGCTCGTCTCGACGTGCCTGAACTGCCTATAGTCAGTGCCCACGAGTACGTGCGAGACCGCCTGCTGGCTCACTCCGAGGGCCGATGCCGCCGCTGCCTGGCTTCCGTGCCGCTCGTATGCATTGACAACGTCCCACTGCTTCTCCGTGAGTGCAGCCCGCGCCAGCAAGAGCATGTTCACGGCCACCGCGACGGCCTCGTCCAGCAGTGGGTCCCCGACGGACATGGCGAAGAGGAGCTTCGAACTCTTGAGTTCCTCCATCATGCCCGCTGCCAGATGGAACACGGGGCCGTCCATCCGCGCGAACTCCTGGCTCTCGGCTCCCGTGTCAGCCTCCCCCGCAGCCAGCACGAACCTCATTCTCTCCGGTCGCAGCTCGGCACTGACGATCGAGATCATATCGTACGCACGGCGAAATGATGTCAGGGCCGCCCCCACCTCATCGATGCCCTTCAGGATGCTGACCGCCGCCCTCAACTCATCAACGAACTCCTCGTTCAGCCGCCCGCACGCGCGATCGAGCCCGGCCGCGAGCGCTCTACGGTCGGCCACGCGCCGCGAGTTCTCGACGTCCCCCAAGAGCACGATCATCGGCCCATCTGTGCTCGTCTTCATACAAGCTCCCTGTTTGTATTGGCCAATACAACAGTAGTACTTGTATGCGAGGAGCGTGCCAGTGTCAAGACAAAAACAAGGCCCGAACTTGTATTCTCAGAACACAAGCAAGGGGCTTGTAACTGCGTGGTCCGGCTGCTCTGCCTCAGAGACTACACCGTCGCCTCCATGATGATGTTGGCAAGCTGCGTGATGTTGAGGTCGGCGGGCGCCTCCTTGGCGGACCAGAAGAAGGCCTCGTCCCAGGTGTGCATGCCCGTGAGGTTCGTGCGGCCGAAGAGGTCGGCCTCCTTGATGGTGCCCTTGAGGTCGAAGCCGTGGTTGCCTACCGGGATGAGGTCCGGACCCCTGGCGCTCT
Source organism: Candidatus Eiseniibacteriota bacterium (assembly GCA_030639555.1). Taxonomy (GTDB): domain Bacteria; phylum Joyebacterota; class Joyebacteria; order Joyebacterales; family Joyebacteraceae; genus JALGZG01. The sequence continues at coordinate 1,690 of DAOWCM010000284.1, forward strand.
CCGGCCCCGAGTAGACCTCGTCCCGCTCGAAGACGCGCTCGATGACGGGTTTCCCTTCGTACTGGAGCTCGGCAAGCCCCGCCTTGATCTCGTCCATGATGTCCCTGGCCGACGCGTCGTCGACGCTCCCCTTCGGGAAGCGGCCCTTGCGATTCAGGTAGATGCGGCCCGGGTCGATGACGAACGCCTTCGACTTCTCCGCGATGTCCTCGATGGAAGCGGGCGCGTCGCTCTCGAAGAAAAGGAACCCGTTCTCGCGGAGCCAGTTGCTGACGCGGACCTCCTGCTCGATGCCGCAGAAGCCGTGGTCGGAGAGCATGAAGAAGCCCTCGCCCTCGTGCGTCCGCCCGGAGATCTCGGAGAACCGCCCGTACATCTCGCCGACGAACGCATCGACCTTGCGGTAGTAGTCCAGGAAGGCGTCGTGGTACTTGTCTGAAGGGTCCTCGTAGGCGTTCCAGATGTAGTGCTGCAGCCTGTCCGTCCCGGTGACGACCACCTGGAAGTAATCCCAGTTCTCCTTGCCCCAGAAGAGGTCGACGGCCCTGAGTCTTCCCTCGAGCGTCTTGCCGAGGTCCTCAATGAGGTAGTCGTGGTCCTCGCGCGCCTGACGCGTGTCGATGTCGATGGCGTAGTCGATGGATTCCAGGCTGTCCAGGATGCGCGCGGGGTAGACCGACTTCTTGAGCGACAGCGCTACGAACCCGGACACCAGAATGCCGGGAATCTCGTGCGCCGGGTAGGTCGACGGCTGATTGATGACGATGGAGGTCTTCTTCTTCTCCCCCATCTTCTCCCAGAAGGTCGGGACCTTGAGGTCCCTGAAGTTCGGGAAGCGGACGTCGTAGCTGCCGGGCTTTGGATCGAGGAACCCGAAGATGCCGTGCTGGCCCGGGTTGGCGCCGGTCATGAAGGAGGGCCAGCTGACCGCGGAGATCTCGGGGAGCGTGACCTTCATCTTGGCGAGGTGGCCGACTTCGATGAGCTTCGCCACGTTGGGCATCGTGCCGTTCGCCGCGAGGTCCTGGAGCAGCGGGTACGGCACGCCGTCCAGGCCGACAACGAGTGTCTTCTGCTTCCTGCGTCCGAAGAGTGCCATGTGTCCTCCCGCTGGAATCTCTGTGCCGCGTTTGTCGGCGGCTGTGGGTTCCCTCCGCGCTCAGACACACGGCGCGGCAAGCCGCGCCTGAACTCGCGCCCGAGGCAACCCACAGCCACCCACATACGATTGCTAACATTAGTCCAGCCGGAGGATACATGCAACTAGCGGACCAAGAGGAGCTTCTCGGTCTCTGACCGGCCCTCGTAGTCGAGCCGGCACCAGTAAACGCCACTCGCCACGCGCCTGCCGGCGTCGTCGGTCCCGTTCCACTCGAGATCGAACTCGCCGCTGGCGCGCTCGTTGTCAAGCAGTGTGCGCACGTGCTGGCCGCGTGCGTTGTACAGCCTGAGGGTCGCCCGCCCGTCGAGCTGCATCGGCAGGCGCAGTCTCAATGTGGGCTTCGACGAGGGATTGGGCATGACAGCGAGCATGTCGGGGACGACCGGCTCGTCGTGGCCACCGTGGGGGGCGTCGTCGACCCCCGTCTGGTCAAAAGGGGGTTCGAGGTACCTGTGGTCGATGAGCGAATACACGCCCGGCGCGCTCTCGCGCTCGTAGACGCCCAGCCCCAGCGCGCCCGCGAGCTCCAGGTAGTCGTCCGCGCGCTCGCCGACCGTGCCCTCTCTGTAGAGGACGTCCAGCGCCACGCAGTCGGTCGCGACCGCGTCTGCACCCAGGAA
>DAOWCM010000319.1 GCA_030639555.1 Candidatus Eiseniibacteriota bacterium
ACGTCCGTCGGACGGTCGCTGATCCCCAGAGTTGCCATTCAGGTGCGGACCGGGCTGACCGCCGACTGTACCGCGCTCGACATCGACGATCAGGAAGGGCTGCTTCTCCAGACTCGTCCCGCCTTCGGCGGCAACATCATGGCTACCATCGTCTGCCCCAAACACCGGCCGCAAATGGCGACCGTCAGACACAAGGTGATGACGGCGCTGGATGCGGACCCCGGCCGGAAGGGTGATATCGTGTCTGAGAAGCTGCCGGCCGAACTCTTCGAGACCAGCGCCGAGTTCGTCGAGTTCGTGAAGGACCTCACGTCCGTGGTCAATATCGCCGAGGCGGACATCATCGTCTCCGGCGGCCGCGGCCTGGGAGGTCCCGAGAATTTCGAGATGCTCGCTGGTTTGGCCGACGCCCTCGGCGGGGCCGTCGGCGCTTCAAGGGCCGCCGTCGACGCGGGCTGGATCCCCTACTCGCACCAGGTGGGGCAGACGGGCAAGACCGTGCAGCCCAACCTGTACTTCGCGTGCGGGATCTCGGGAGCGGTTCAGCACCTGGCCGGTATGCAGTCGTCCAGGACCATCGTGGCGATCAACAAGGACCCCGACGCGCCCATCTTCAAGGTGGCGACCTACGGCATCGTGGGCGACGTGTTCGAGGTACTGCCCGCGCTGACGAAGAAACTCGCGGCCGAGTTCTCCTGAAGCCGGCCGCGAGCCGTATGTGCTCTTCTGTCGTCCCCGTGGGGCGTCCCGCGGGGTTTTCTGCCGGCCTGGATCCCGCCGTCGCGCGTATCCTACTCGCGCCGGGCCATCGCGGCCCGTAGCATCGCCAGTCTCTCCGACACCAGTGCGTCTCCGGCCGCCAGGTCCGAGGGCGCAGGATCAATGCCCTCCGGTCCTGTTTCTCCCGAGTACGACAGCGGGTGGTTTCTCAGGAGCCCGCCGGGCAGGGCTTCCTTCAGCACGCGGCCGTCCATGTCCGTTGGTATTGCAAGGCCCAGGAGCGCGAGAATGGTGGGCGCCACGTCTTGGCCGGTGAGCGAAAGCGGTCGCGGGCGCTGAGCTATGTTCGCGCCCCTGAGGATCAGGACGCCCGGAGGGCCGCCCGAGTGCGACCCGGAAATCGTCGGGACGTCGAGGGACGGGTGGGTCCCGTAGGTGGAGCAGATGACGAACACCGTGTTCTCGTCCGTGAGCCTCCTGAGCCTCTCGACGCAGCTGTCGATGAACACGAAGTAGTTTGTGAGCACGCTCTCGTACCGGTCGTACTCGGGCGGAGAGCCCTCGAAGAACGACGGCATCGCGGGCGCCAGGAATCTGTGCAAGATGACGTCGAGCCCCCCGAAGCACACCAGGGTCAGGTCGGGCTCTTCGTCCGCCATCAGAGACGCCGCGAGGTCGATCGTCGTCAGATCCGACAGGAAGGCCCACCTCGCCGCGAGCAGATGCTTGCTCCATTCTCCATCACCGGCGCTCCCGTCGAAGATGAGCCGCCTGAACTCGTCCTCGCAGAGCTCCTCGTTGCGTGCGACCGCGTCGGCGACCCTTGCGGCGACATCGTCCGAGGAGGAGAGAGCGTCGCCGCTCACGATCGCCGCCGGCAGGCCGGTCTCGTGGACCGGCGCCTCGGGCCGGTAGGGGGCGACGACGAGCCGCTCCGATTCGCCGACCGGCCATGAGGCCGGCCACCCGACGGAAAGCGCCGTGCCGCCCGACCGGGCAACCAATCTCCCGAGTTCCGGCGCCAGACCGAACAGGCGTCCGCCCGTACTCGCCAGGCGGGCGCGCTCGTTCTCCGTGAGACCCCGGCCCCGGGCAAGCACCGTCCAGCCGGCCTCCGGTATCGCCGGTACATCGGCGGCGATCTCGCCTGTCAGGCCGCGCGTCAGAAGGGGCGTGATCGACGGCAGCGTGCCCTCCTCCAGCAGCTTGCGCATCAGGAACCAGTCCAACCCGTCCACACCGACCACGACGATCTTGATACCGGTGGAGGGCCCCTCCGGCGCGCGCGTGCCGGGTTCCCAACCGATGACGAAGCTCATGAGCACCAGTGATGCGACCAGCACGACCGCGAGGATGGCTCTTCGGATTGTCATCTCTCCTCCTTGCCCCGCTTTGTTTCTTGTTGGATGGCTGCAATGATAGTAAGCTTTCTAGCATGCCTAAAACCGGCCAGTCAAGAAGAAGGTCGCCCCGGAAGCCCTCCCGAAGCGAGTATCAGGAGCCCGCTCACCTCGTGATCCGCGGGGCGCGACAGCACAACCTCAAGGGATTCGACCTCCTTATCCCGAGGGGGTCGCTCACGGTGATCACCGGCCTGTCCGGGTCTGGCAAGTCATCTCTGGCCTTTGACACCATCTACGCCGAGGGGCAGAGGCGGTACGTCGAATCGCTTTCGGCCTATGCACGCCAGTTCCTCTCGCAGATGCAGAAACCTCGCGTCGAGCTGATCGAGGGGCTGTCGCCCGCCATCGCCATCGAGCAGCGGACGGCGGCGAGGAATCCTCGCTCGACCGTGGGAACAGCCACCGAGATATACGACTACATGCGGCTCCTCTACGCCCGAGTGGGGCACGCCCACTGCCACCTATGCGGGCGCGAGATCTCACAGCTTACGGTCGACCAGATGGCCGACCGCGTGCTGTCGCTTCCCACCGGGAAGCGGGTCCACGTCGTGGCGCCGGTGGTAAGAGGTAAGAAGGGGCAGCACCGTGACGTCCTGGCGAGGATCGAGCGGGGCGGATTCGTCCGCGTGTGCGTCGACGGCGAGACCATGGAAGTGCACGACGTGGGGAAGCTGGCCAAGAGCAAGAAACACGACATAGACGTGATCGTTGACAGGCTCGTCCTGAAGGATGGAGTGCGGCAGCGTCTGGTCGACTCGCTGGAGACCGCGCTTGAGCTGACGGCCGGGCTGGTTCGCATCACGGCGGGCAAGGACGAGATGCTGCTCTCCGCGACGGCGAGCTGTCCGCACTGCGGGGTTGGTCCCGGAGAGATCGAGCCGCGCATGTTTTCCTTCAACAGCCCTTACGGAGCGTGTCAGACGTGCGGGGGCTTGGGAACTCAGATGAGAGTCGAGATCGATCTCATCGTACCCGACCCCGGCCTCTC
>DAOWCM010000387.1 GCA_030639555.1 Candidatus Eiseniibacteriota bacterium
GTCACGTGGCGCGCTACCTGTCCTCGGGCAGTTCTCTCTCTCTCCGGCTCTCGTTCCACACGAGGGATCTCCTCGACAGGAGCTACTCGAACGAGAGCACGAGGAGGAAGGAGCGCTCGGGCACCGCGGACGTCAAGCTGACGCGGACCGGTGGTGTTACCTACCGGCTTCAGATCGACGCCGGGAGACGAGAGGTGCACTCCCAGGCAGGCGACAGCTACGACGTCGATGAGCGTTCTCTTCTGGGTGAGGCGGGCTTCAGGAAGCTCGGTGGTCTGGAGGCGAAGCTGACGGCCTCGGTGGGGCGGCAGGACGAGGCGCTCGCGGCCGTAGGCGCCACCGTGCTCAAGGTCACGCCGAGCGTGACGTACAGACTTGCGGGGCGGGGCGCCCTCTCCGCGTCGCTGACCGGCATCGATGTCGCCGCGTCCGGCGGCTCGCTGGCCGCCCATCCCTATCTGGCGGAGGGGCGCCGCACCGGGCAGAGTACGGATTGGCGACTGGCGGGCGACTACAGGTTCAACCGGTTCATCACGGGCTCCCTGTCTTACCACGGAGAGGCGAGGCCGGGCGGAGACGCGCTCCACACGTTGGACTTCCGCGTCAACGCGTTCTTCTAGAAGGAGGCGGCAGGTACGTTGAGGAGACCACTTCGCATCAGGGAGGCACTCGACCGGCGGTGGGCAGCGGGCCCGCGAGTCCTGTCCTGCGCCCGGGCTGCCCCCGCGTTGCGCGCCGCGTCCATCCTGCTCGCGGCGGCGCTTCTTCTGCTCGTGGTTTCGACGGCTGGCGCGGCGTCGGTGGCCCGCGCCTCGGTCGACGGGCACCAGAGTCTGAGCGCTCGTGACGTGCTCGGTATCCTGGCAGCGGACGAGGGATCGGTCTTCGACCCTGCGGAGGTCGACGCGGGCGTAGACTCGCTGATCGCGTTTCTTGCCGATATCGGTCGTCCGTTCGCGCACGTGAGCGTATCGTGGGACTCGACGGCGGCGGGCGTTACGGTCGCTGTATCTGTCGACGAAGGTCCCGAGGTCAAGCTGGACGATCTCGCGTTCCGCGGCGTCGACCGGTCGGTGCCCGATGAGTTCGTGCGTCGTCTGAAGCTCCGACCGGGGTCGCACCTGACGCGTCGCTCCCTCCTCGGAGACATAGACGCGCTTCTGACTGCCTACGCGGACGACGGCAGGCCCTTCGCGCAAATATCTCTTCCCGCGGCCGTGTGGCTCGGTGAAGAGGGGGGGCTCACCGGGCGGGTCGAGGTGAGGGAGGGAACCGCAACGTGGTTCGGCAATGTCGTTGTGGCCGGCAACGACGTGACGCGCGAGCATGTGATAGTGCGGGAGGCACGTTTGGAACGCGGCCAGTCCTTTAGCCTGTCCCGGCTGTCGAGAGTTCGGCCGAGACTGGAGAGGCTCACTTTCCTCGACGCCGTCGAGGAGCCGGTCGTGGCCGTCGACCCGGCGAGCGGAGAGGCCACCGTGGGTGTCGCCGTGACCGAGGGCGCCGCGAGCCGGATCTCAGGCGTCATCGGTTTCTCCGGCGGGCCGAACGCGTCCGACGACATCACCGGCATCGTGGACATTGACCTTGGGAACATCGCGGGAACGGGCAGGTCGGCTTCCGCCTCCTGGGAGCGGATTCGCGAGAACCAGACCCAGATCTCGTTCTCGTACACGGAACCGTGGCTACTGGGCGCTCCCGTGGATGTGGGCGTCGCGGGCAGCCAGTCAGTGAGAGACACATTCTACACGACCACCGAAGGTGACCTCCTGGTCACGGCTCGTCTGGGCGACCGCACGAGGTTCACCTGGTCGGTGGGGGGCGAGCGTTACGTGCCCGGCGCCGCCCACGAATCAACGTCCACGAGTCTGAAGACGGCATTCGCTGCGGCATACGACGGCACGGACGCGCCGTGGAACCCGACCGTGGGAACCAGGCTTCGGGCGAGCATCGAGTACGCCGACAAAGAGATCGCGGACGAGGGCAGGGACGAGAGCTCGGGCACGTTTGCCGCCGAGGCCGAGCGGTTCTTCCGCATCAGGACGCGCCAGGTCCTGGCACTCCGTGCCCGGGTCGAGGCGCTGGTGAGCACCGAGGAGGAGGTACCGTTCCACGAGCTGCTCGTGCTCGGCGGCGCCCGCAGCCTGCGCGGCTACCGGGAGGAGCAGTTCCGGGGCACGCGGACGGCCCTGGGCTCGATCGAGTACCGCCTCCTGCTCGGCAGGAGGTCGCGAGCGATCGTCTTCGTCGATGCGGGCTACTGGTACCGCGAGGGGCCTAATTTCGCGAAGGACACGAAGTTAGGTTATGGAATCGGGTTGCGGGGTGACACTCGATTGGGTACAATCTCCATCGACTACGGGTTGGGGGAAGGGGACGAC
>DAOWCM010000225.1 GCA_030639555.1 Candidatus Eiseniibacteriota bacterium
CTTATGCCCGCCTGGCTCCATGTCGATTCCGTTGTCCTGGTCAGGCCACGATGGACCGACCGCGGCTGGGCGTCGCAGATGTCCGCTGTCCGCCATTGAATCGTGGTCGGCCCGACCCGCGCCTTGACTGGCGAGAAACCTAATCGGTTCCTGGGAACCCAGGAAGTGACTATCAGGTCAGATGGCATTGCTTGCCGGCTACAGGCCGAGGATCTCATCTATCTGTGACTCGTCCACGTCCATTACATAGGGCAGGCCCGTGACCCGCGCCGCCTCCGGTGTGAGCGCGGCCAGATCGTCCCGGGACAGATACTCCGGCGAGAACTTGCGACTGCCGGCCATGAGCTGGCGCAGTCCCTGGGCTAATCTCTCGTAGTACGTGTAAAGTCCGATGGCACCGGCCGGCAGCTTCTCGAACTCGTCGTCGCCCAACTCCTTCCGCAGCGAATGAGCGGTGACGAAGATCTCGTCACGTGTGCTGCCGAACCGCTTGATGTACACGGGCATCTGCCCCGCCTCGATAGTTCTCCCGATGGTCTTTCCCACCATCGCGGCTGCCAGGGGGCTCCTTGCCATGCCGATCAGCTTCACGAATGGCGCCCCGAGAGCGAGGCCCTTGAAAATCTGGTCCTCGAAGGTGAAACCGCCGGCCAACGCCAGTGCCGGTACATATTTCCCCTCGGCCGCGAGGCGTGCGGCATACTGGTAGAGCAGCGAGTGCAGTTCGACCACCGGGACACCCCACTCGTTCATCATGCGCCAGGGACTCATGCCTGTACCACCGCCGGCCCCATCCACCGTCAACAGATCGATTCCGTACCTGGACGAGTACGCCAGCGCCTGCGCCAGCGCCGCGGGCCGATAGGCACCGGTCTTGAGGAAGACGTACTTGGCACCTAGACTGCGAAGGTAGGCGACGCGATCGGCGAACGCTTCTTCGGTAACCATGCCGACGCGGGAGTGACGCTCGAATTCCTTGAACGCCCCCGCCTTGAACGCCTTGATGACCGTGGGATCGGTGGGATTCGGTAGGACGACGTAGCCGCGGTCGTACAGCATCTGTGCCTTCTTGAGATCCTTGATCTTGACCTCGCCACCGATGTTCTTGGCACCCTGTCCCCACTTGATCTCGACGCACTCGACACCGAGGGTATTGATCGCGTACTCGTGCTCGCCCAAGCGTGTGCCCTCCACGTTGGTCTGCACCACGATCGCACCGTATCCGTCTCGCTGGTTCTCCCGGAACAGCTGTACGCGCCGCTTGAGGTCAACTGTGTCGATGACTTGTCCATTCTCGATCACCGATGCAGGATCCATCCCTGCGACGTTCTCACCAATAGTCAGTCCCGTTCCGGCCAGAGCCGAGCCGATGGCTAGGCCCTCCCAGTTGTTCTTCGCGACGTCGGTGGACCCGATGCCGGGGATGATCCACGGATACCGGAATTTGAGCCCCTGGTCGTGGCCGAATCGCACCTCGAGGTTGACTGCGGGGAACACGGCCTTGTCACTGTCGGCTTCGACACCCTGAGCCCCCACCACACCACCCATGATGTTGATGTGTGAGTAGTCGACGGGGTAGTCCTTCTCAGACGCCGTGGTGATGACGCCGAACGGCTGCGGATAAATCACTTCGTGGCCGCGGAATGCCGACTTGCCAATCTCGCACATGCCGATGCAACCATCGACACAGGTGACACACATGCCCGAGATCGGTGAGATCGATCCTTCGGTCCGGTTCTTGGTGAGGGTTGCTGCTGACGTATTCACCCTGGACAGCGACATCGCCTCTTCTCCTTCTCAACCTTTAGCGCCGCCCGATTTCACAGGCGACACAGGGGTTCATGTAACACATCATGTCGTCGAACTCATTCACATCGACGCACGGAGGACTGAGATTGGCGCAGCCGCCACAGATCGCCTTCTCAGGCTCCGTGTAGGTACACCGGAGTTCGCAGGCTGGACAAACCTGCATACAAGCGCCGCACAGCCGACAAACGTCCGATTTGACGTCGAAGGGAGTGCCGATACTGCGGTTTTCGCCCCGCCCGCGGAATCCGATGGCCTTGGCCATCATTTGTTCCTCGCACATGCGCACGCACCGACCGCACAGGATGCAGTCCTCGTACTCCTGACGAAACCGCTGTTGCCGCACATCGTGCGCTGCCGCGAGGTCCTGAATCGTCTTCGACTGAGGGCATGACGCCAGCAACAGTTCGATGACCATCTTCCTAGTCCTGACAACCCGTGTCGAGGAGGTTCGAACCGTGAGTCCCTCCTCCGCTGCGTAGGTGCATGCACTGACCAACCTCGACTTGGCCCCCTCGCCGATTTCCACCACGCATAACCGACACGCCCCGTAGGGGGACAGCCCATCCATGTGGCATAGAGTGGGGATCGGGAATCCCATGAACTGCGCTGCCTCGAGAAGCGTCGTGCCCCTCTCCACTCGAGCGGCCACGCCATTGATATGGAGCGTTATCATCCGTGGCCTCTGTTGGGCTCCCGGATGGCGTCCTCGGCCTCCGGGCAACGAGTGAATTCCAAGTCACACCTCAGGCACCGCCTTGCTTCCCGGGCCGCGGCCTCGGCAGTGACTGTCGCCTCCACCTCCGCGAAACTGTGTCTACGCTTCGCCGCGGGTAGCGCAGGAACCTCGACCCTGGATACCGGACTCCCTGCGTCCTGCTGGCTCTCGTCCGGTTCGACGTACGCTGTCGGCAGACGAGGCTCCGCAGGGACAAGCAGACCCTGTCCCTGCAGATATCGATGGATCACGTTGGCCGCGTGCCTGCCGGCAGCGATGGCATCAATGACGGTGTTCGGGCCCGTAGCGACATCACCACCGGCGAACACTCCGGGGCATCCGGTCGTAAGCGCGCGCTTGTCCACGACAATCGCTCCACCCTTCATCTCAATCCCGGCTGCGTGCTCTGGGCCGACATCCACTGCTTCCTCGCCTATCGCGACGATGAGGGTGTCGAGTGGTACGCGATATTCGGATCCGGACTTGGCGACAGGCCTGCGCCTTCCGCTGGCATCCACCTCGCCCAATTCGTTGGTGATGAACTCGGCCGCGGTGAGACGCCCGCTCTTGCCGTGCAGGCGAACGGGAGATGTCAGCAGCTCCAGCATCAACCCCTCGTCCAGACCGCCCTCGACCTCTTCCTCGTAGGCCGGCATCTCCTGCCGCGAGCGGCCGTAGAAGAACGTGACCTCGCTAACCCCCTCTTGGCGGAGCGCCACACGAGCCGCGTCCAGGGCGGAGTTACCTCCTCCGATGACGCCGACTCTGCCTTGGGCGAGAACCTCACCCCGGAGATTCCAGGCCTTGAGGAACTCAATAGATGGGTAGACGCTAACCAGGTCCTCACCTTCGATCTGCATCCTTCGGCTTTGGTGCGCCCCCAACGCGACGAAGACCGCATCGTAGCCTTCCTCGAAGAGACTGTCGATGGTGAAGTCGCGGCCCAGCGCGGTCGCGCAGCGCAGCGTGACATTCTCGTCGATCAGCGCGTCGATCTCCCTCTGCAACACGTCTCGCGGAAGGCGGTAGGCTGGAATGCCCGATATCAACATTCCTCCCGGACGGTCCTCGGCTTCGAACACGGTGGTCTTGTAGCCCTTGAGGGAGAGGTGGTGGGCCGCCGTGAGACCCGCCGGACCGGCCCCGACCACGGCGACCCTCTTCCCCACCGCAGCGGGATCAGGGTGCCGCTCGGGCCTGTAGACGCTGGGATCGACGTTATCGGTGACGAAGCGCTTCAGAGCACGCAGTGCGAGGGGTTCTTGTCCTGTGACGCCGAGACGACACCGCTCCTCGCACTTGTGGTCGCACACCCGCGCACACACCGACGGGAAGGTGTTCTTCTCGCGGATTACTCGATACGCCTCCTCGTACTCGCCGCTGGCGATCAGGGCGGCGTAGCGCCACGCCTCGGTGCCGACCGGGCAGGCAGCCTGGCACGGCGCACCCGTGAGCTCCTCGCACACGTAGGCGTCACACTGCTTGTCGACAACGTGCCGCTCGTACTCGCCCCAAAAATGGCGGAGGGTGCTGAGTACCGGATTGGCCGCGGACTGTCC
>DAOWCM010000443.1 GCA_030639555.1 Candidatus Eiseniibacteriota bacterium
CTCCGCGACAGCTCGGAGGAGAGCTTGATCCTCTGCGCCTCTCCGCCGGACAGCGTGGTGGCCGGCTGGCCCAGGTGGATGTATCCCAGGCCGACGTCCTGCAGAGTCTGGAGCTTCCTCTTGATCATGGGGATGCTCGAGAAGAAGTCCAGCGCCTCGTCGACGGTCATCTCGAGAATGTCCGCGATGTTCTTGCCCTTGTAGGTGATCTCGAGCGTCTCTCGGTTGAATCGCTTGCCGGCGCAGGCCTCGCACGTCACGAAGACGTCCGGCAGGAAGTGCATCTCGATCTTCACCTGTCCCCCACCCTGGCACGCCTCGCACCGCCCTCCCCGGACGTTGAAACTGAACCTCCCGGGCCTGTAGCCGCGCGCCCGCGCTTCGGGCGCTTTCGCCAGGAGCTGGCGGATGTGCACGAACGTCCCCGTGTATGTCACCGGGTTCGACCTCGGCGTCCGTCCGATCGGAGACTGGCTGATGTTGACCACCTTGTCTATGTGCTCCAGCCCCTCGATGCGATCGAACTTGCCCGGGATCTTCCTCGAGCGGTGGAACCACTCCGCGAGGGCTCGATGGATGATGTCGGACACGAGCGTGCTCTTCCCGGAGCCGGAGACACCCGTCACGCACGTCAGGGTCGAGAGCGGCACCTCGACGTCGATGTTGGCCAGGTTGTTCTCCCGCGCGCCGACCACCTTGAGCACGGGTCCCCCGCTCGGCCTGCGCTCGGTGGGCAGCTTGATGCTCTCCTTGCCCGAGAGGTACCGCCCGGTGATGGAGTCGGCGTGCTTCGGGAGTTCATCGGGAGGACAGCTCGCGACCAGGTAACCGCCCTCTCTCCCGGCACCCGGACCGAGATCAACGACCCAGTCGGCGCTGCGGATGGTCTCCTCGTCGTGCTCCACGACGATGACCGTGTTCCCGATGTCCCTGAGTGCGGTCAGCGTCCTCAGGAGCTTCGCGTTGTCATGCTGGTGCAGTCCTATCGACGGCTCGTCGAGGATGTAGAGGACGCCCACGAGGCGCGTGCCTATCTGCGTGGCGAGTCGGATGCGCTGAGCCTCACCGCCCGAGAGAGTCCCGGACGACCTGTCGAGCGTCAGGTAGTCGAGCCCGACGTTGGCCAGGAAGCCGAGCCGTTCACGGATCTCCTTCAGGATCTCCTCGGCGATCTCTCTGGCGGTTCCTTTGAGCGAGAGACTGTCGAAGAAGCCGACGCACTGCTTCACTGACATCGCCGTGACCGCGCTGATGGGCAGCTCACCGACGGTCACGGCCAGGGCCTCGGGCTTGAGCCTCGCGCCCTCGCAGTCGGGGCACAGGTCGACGGCCATGAAGCCCTCGATCCAGCGCCGCACGTTCTCCGACTTGGTCTCACGGTAGCGCCGTTCTAGATTTGGTATCGCGCCCTCGAAGCCACCGACGTACTCCCAGCGCCCCTTCTCGAACTCGATCTTGTACTCTATCTTCTCCTCGCCGGACCCCCTGAGAAGCACGTTCCGAACGTGCTCGTCCAGCTCCTCGAACGGGGTCATGAGACCGAAGCCGTAGTACTCCGACAGCGCGTCCAGCTTGTGCCTCGCCCAGCCGGTCGCCAGGTCGGGCCAGCACGACACCGCTCCGTCCCTCAATGAGAGACGGGGGTCGGGCACGATGAGGTCGATCTCGACTCTCATCTGAGTTCCCAAGCCCCCGCACGTCTGACATGCTCCGTAAGGGCTGTTGAAGGAGAACATGCGCGGCTCGATCTCTCCCGGACCAACCCCGCAGTGCGGACAGCTCGCCGTCGCGGAGAGCAGCATCTCGTTCTTGCCCGTCGTGATGCGAACCA
>DAOWCM010000126.1 GCA_030639555.1 Candidatus Eiseniibacteriota bacterium
CGGCATCGGTTGCACTGGGCGCATGCCCACGTACGTCGATTTCGACACGCTGCACACGACGCACGGGCGGGGCCTCGCGTTCGCCACGGGTGTCAAGGTGGCGAGACCGGAGATGATGGTGATCGCGGTGATGGGAGACGGCGACGCTCTCGCCATCGGCGGCAATCACTTCATTCATGCCTGCCGGCGGAACATCGACATGACCGCGATCGTAGCCAACAACCAGATCTACGGCATGACCGGAGGGCAGTATTCGCCCACGACGCCGCACGGCAAGCGTGGGACCACGGCGCCGTACGGGAACGTCGAGCACGCGTTCGACACCGCGGCGCTGGCGGTGGGCGCCGGTGCGACCTTCGTGGCCAGGACCTCCGTGTATCACGCCAGAGAGGCCGCGACTCTCATCGAGAAGGCGATCCGCCACAAGGGCTTTTCCGTGGTGGAGGTCATCTCCAACTGCCACACAAGCTACGGTCGCATGAACAAGTTCAGCTCACCTGTGGCCATGCTGGAGTGGATGCGGGACAGCTCGGTGCCGCTCAAGGCCGCCGAGCGTATGGAGCCTGAGGACCTTGAGGGCAAGTTCACTCGCGGCATAATGGTGGACGCAGACAAGCCCGAGTTCATCCAGGCATACGACGAACTGGCCGAGCGGATGGCGGCCGACCCCGCCGCCGTGGCCGGTGTGAGAAAGATAATCCAGGCCTACGACGAGATGGCCGATCAGCTGAAGTCAAGGGACGGTTAGCGCCGGCGGTGGCGCGTTTAACAGCGAGGATCCCAGACGTGACGGTCGAGGCAGACAGGTACGAGATCCGGCTCTCGGGCGCCGGCGGGCAGGGCGCGATGCTGGCAGGCAAACTGCTTGCGGCGGCGGCCGTGTACGACGGAAAGAACGCCGTACAGACACAGAGCTACGGGCCCGAGGCGCGAGGCGGCAAGAGCAAGACGGACATCGTGATATCCACCGGCGAGATAGACTATCCGAAGGCGACGCAGGTCGACGTGCTGCTCGCGATGAGCCAGGCGTCTCTCGACGAGTATCTCCCGTCGCTGCGCGAGGGCGGCATCCTTGTCGTCGACTCGTACCTCGTCGAGCACGTCGAGCACGAGGGCGCGGTCGGGATACCATTCACGATGCTCGCACTCGAGGAGTGCGGCCGGAAACTCTTCGCGAACGTCGTCGCGCTCGGCGCGGTGGCAGAGCTCACGCAGGTCGTCCAGTGGGAGAGTCTCCGTGCCGCCGTTCTCGAGCGAGTCCCCAAGGGCACGGAGTCGATAAACGAGAAGGCCCTTGCGCTGGGCAGACAAGCCGCGAGGGAGGCCCGCAATGAACCCTGATGCCTCGATCGCATTCCTGATGATAAAGCCGTGCGCCGTCAGTGACGGGCACATCGGTGACATAGTGGCGGTGGTCGAGCGCGCCGGCTTCTCCATCGTGGGCATCGCATCGCGGAGACTCACCCCCGACGAGGCCGGTCTCCTCTACGATGTTCACGAGGGCAAGCCCTTCTTCGGTCCACTCGTCGAATTCATTACATCCGGGATGACCGTAGGACTGCTTCTGAGTGGACCGGGCATCCCTGCTCTCAGGGAACTCATAGGGGCGACGAACCCCGCCCTTGCCAAGCCCGGCACGGTCCGGGCGCTGTACGGCAGGAGCCTCCGCGAGAACGCGGTTCACGCGTCCGATTCGATCGAGAGGATCGAGTACGAGGCGCGCTTCTACTTCGAGGATTGCCCCAGAACTCTGACCGCCGACATCCTGAAGGACGTGGGCGGCGCGGACCGGGAGGACTGATGGCGAACACCGCAGGTTCGGGTGGGGCGACGCCCGAGCAGCTCTCCGTCGTCGATCGCATCGCGGAAGGTCTGGCCGGGGTACGGGGCGCCCTGATCCCGATGCTTCAGGAGGTCCAGGCCGAGATCGGTTATCTGCCGATGGCAGTAATGGAGCGCATCTCCGAACGTTCCGGTGTGCCGGCCGCCCGCGTCTTCGGAGTCGCGAGCTTCTACTCGCAGTTCCGGCTTGAGCCGGTCGGCAGGTACGTCATCAGGGTCTGTCAGGGCACCGCCTGCCACGTGCAGGGGGCCGTCGCCGTGGCGGAGGCCATTTGCGACGAGCTTGGTGTTGCCGAGGGCGGCACCACTGAGGACGGGAAGTTCACCGTGGAGTCGGTGGCTTGTCTGGGATGCTGCAGCCTGGCGCCCGTCATGATGGTAGACGAGGACACCTACGGCCGGCTGACTCCGGAGCAGGCCAGGGACATCGTTAAGAACTACGGAATCGCCCGGGACGAGGGCGGAGCGAAGGCGTGACCAGCTGACCAAGAGGATAGGGATGCCGAGCAATCGCACATCGAGCAAGGTGACCGTCGGGCTGTCCAGCTGCGGAGTCGCGGCGGGCGCGGCGCATGTGTACGAGGCGTTCCGACGCGAGTTCGACGAGAGAGGGCTCAGCACACCGCTTCGCCGCACGGGCTGTATCGGCATGTGCTACCGGGAGCCGCTCGTCGACGTCGATACCGAGGGACTGGGCAGAGTCACCTACGGAGGAGTGACGCCAGATGCTGTCGCGCAAATCGTCGAGGAGCACATCATCGGCGGGAAGCCCGTCGAGGAGTTCGCGGTCAGGGTGGAAGGGAAGAGGCTTCCGGACGAGGGCTATTACGACCGACAGGTGCGGTTGGTTCTTCGGAACGCCGGGCTCATTGACCCCGAGTCCATCGACGAGTACATCGACGCCGGCGGATACCAGGGCCTGACGAAGGCTCTGACCGAGATGACCCCCGAGACGATCATCGCGACGATGAAGGAGTCGGGACTCAGGGGCCGTGGAGGGGCGGGATTCCCGGCCGGTGTCAAGTGGGACCTGGCGCGACAGCAGCCGGGGGACGTCAAGTACGTCATCGTCAATGCCGACGAGGGCGACCCAGGCGCCTTCATGGACAGGAGCATTCTTGAGGGCGACCCGCACTCCGTGCTCGAGGGGTTGACGATCGCCGCCTACGCCATAGGTGCTGCTGACGGGTACATCTACGCCCGGGCCGAGTATCCTCTGGCCGTCCGACGGTTCAAGATGGCCATGGCCGATTCACGGGAGCGCGGCTTTCTCGGTATGGACATCCTGGGCTCCGGGTTCAGCTTCCGCGTCCAGGTGAAAGAAGGCGCGGGAGCCTTTGTCTGTGGCGAGGAGACGGCGCTCATTGCGTCTGTCGAGGGCAAGCGCGGCATGCCGAGGTTGCGCCCGCCGTTCCCCGCGGCCAAGGGCCTGTGGGGGAAGCCCACGAACATCAACAACGTTGAGACCTACGCCAACGTGCCGTGGATCATCACGAACGGCGCGGCTGCATACGCGGCGTACGGCACCGAAACGAGCAAGGGAACGAAGGTCTTCGCGCTCGCCGGCAAGATCGTGCGCGGCGGCCTGGTCGAGGTCCCGATGGGCATCTCGCTCAGGGACGTCATCTTCGAGGTCGGCGGCGGCATCCCGGACGGCCGGAAGTTCAAGGCCGTCCAGTTGGGCGGGCCGTCGGGCGGCTGTGTTCCCGAAGAGCACATCGATATCAAGATCGACTACGAGTCCGTGACGAAGACCGGCGCCATCATGGGTTCCGGGGGCATGGTCGTCATGGATGACCGGACGTGCATGGTCGACATCGCGCGGTTCTTCCTGCAGTTCACGCAGGACGAAAGCTGCGGCAAGTGCACGTTTTGCCGTGTCGGCACGAAGCGCATGCTCGAGATCCTCGACAGGATAACCACAGGCGAGGGGCGGGAGGGCGACATCGAGATGCTCGAGGAACTGGGACAGCAGATTGTTTCATCGTCCCTGTGCGGTCTCGGGCAGAGCGCGCCCAATCCGGTGCTCACCACCATCAGGTACTTCCGTGACGAATACGAGGCGCACGTCCACGAGAAGCGCTGCCCGGCGCTCGCGTGCAAACCTCTCCTGACATACGAGATCGACCCCGACAAGTGCATCGGCTGCACGCTGTGTGTTCGTGCGTGTCCGGCCGGCGCTGTTTCGGGCGAACGAAAGGAACCGCACGTGATCGACACTGAGCTCTGCACCAAGTGCGACGCGTGCCGGAAGGCGTGCAAGTTCGAGGCGGTCATCGTCAGTTGACCTGGCAAGCGCAGCAAACGCGGTGACCTGGCGTCTCCGGAGAGGGAACTGGATTGGCTCTGGTAACGATTTCCCTGAACGGACTGGAAGTGGAGGTCGAGAGCGGGATCACGATTCTCGAGGCCGCGCGTGCGAACGGCATAGAGATCCCGACCCTGTGCAACGACGAGCAGCTCGAGCCCTTCACGTCCTGCTGGATCTGCGCCGTCAAGCTGGAGGGCATGCGGCGCTACGTGCCGTCGTGCGGTACTAGGGTCAGCGCGGGCATGAAGATATGGACCGACACCGAGGACGTCAGGGCGGTCCGCAAGATGGCGCTCGAGCTTCTTCTCTCGAACCACCGTGGTGACTGCATCGCTCCCTGCAAGGTCGCGTGCCCCGCGGGCGTGGACGTGCAGGGCTCCAACGCTCTGATCTCGCAGGGGCAGTACCGCGAGGCAACGACGCTCGTCAAGGAGGTGAACCCGATCCCGCTTTGCATCGGGCGCGTCTGCACGCGGCCCTGTGAGACCGACTGCCGCCGGAACGCCATCGACGGACCCGTGGCCATCGACTACCTGAAGCGCTTTGCCGCCGACTGGGACATCGAGCACGAGAACCCCTACAGCCCGGCCGTGCCGCCGTCGACCGGCAAGAAGGTCGCGGCCGTGGGCGCAGGTCCCGCCAGCCTCACGCTGGCCTACTACCTCCGTCAGAAGGGTCACGACGTCACCGTCTTCGAGGCGCTCCCCGAGCCGGGCGGCATGCTTCGCTACGGCATCCCCGAGTACCGGTTGCCCAAGGCGACGCTGGATGCTGAGGTGGGACTCATCACCGCCCTCGGTGCTGAGATCCGATACGGCAAGGCGATGGGGCGCGACTTCACTCTTGCGGACCTCTTCGGGGAGGGGTACGGCGCGGTCTTCCTGGGGCTGGGGGCGATGGGCAGCCGCCTGATGAAGGTGGAAGGTGAGAAGCTGGACGGTGTCTGGGCGGGGACCGAGTTCCTCAAGAAGATGGGGCTCGGAGAAGAAGTGACGATCGGCCGTCACGTCGCCGTCATCGGCGGCGGCAATACGGCCATCGACGCGGCGAGGTCGAGCCTGAGACTCGGCGCGGACAAAGTTACCGTCGTCTACCGTCGCTCCAGGACCGAGATGCCCGCGTGGGACGTTGAGGTGGAGGCGGCGCTCCACGAGGGTGTCGAGATGCATTTCCTTGCGGCGCCGACGAAAATAGAGGGGGACGGGCGCTGCGAGCGCCTGGAGTACATCGAGATGGAACTGGGTGAGCCCGACGACAGCGGCAGACGCCGCCCGGTCCCCATCGAGGGTTCTGAGAAGGTGCTCGAGGTCGACAACGTCATCGCGGCCATCGGCCAGCTGCCCGACCTCGCGGCCATCAGCGACACGGTCGAGAGAGACGGGAGCGCGCTTGAGGCGAAACTCGAGCTGACACGGTGGGGCACGATCGTTGCCGACGAGGCAACCGGCGCGACCGCGGTGCCGGGCATCTTCGCCGGCGGCGACGTCGTCACGGGCGCCGCCACCGCCATCGAGGCGATTGCCGCGGGAGGACGTGCGGCCCGGGCGATAGACCGGCTGCTCCGGGGAGAAGACTTCTGTGTTGCTGCGCCACCATTCAACATTCAGAAGGAGCGGTGGGACAGCTTCCCGGACGATGAGCTCGCCGGCGTCGTGCGGGCGCCAAGACAGGAGATGCGGGAGATCCCCGTCGCGGAGCGCATCAGGACGTTCGACGAGGTCGAGCTGGGCTTCACCGAGGAGCAGGCCCTTGTTGAGACCGAGCGCTGCCTCGAATGTGGGTGTGCCTCCGCCTTCACGTGCAGGCTTCGTCAGTATTCGGCCGAGTACGACGCATCAGCCGGCGTTTTCGGCGGAGAGGTCGTGGACGACCCGCCGGATACGCGGCATCCGTTCATTCGCCTGGAACCCGAGAAGTGCATCCTGTGCGGCAGATGCGTCCGCATCTGCGAGGAGGTGCAGGGCGCTACGGCGCTCGGGTTCTTCAACAGGGGTTTCCAGACCCAGATGAAACCGGGGCTCGACAAGTCCTTGGCGGAAACCACGTGCGAGTCGTGCGGGCAGTGCGTGTCGACGTGTCCCACGGCCGCGCTCTCTGCGGTGATCGACCTTCCGAAGCCGGGCCCTTGGGCAGGACGCGCGACGAGGTCGACCTGCACGTTCTGCGGCACGGGCTGTTCCGTCACGCTGCATACGGTCGGCGACGTTCTGGACAGGGTCGAACCCGTGCCCACGAGCATCGACGGTCACACGAATCTCTGCGTCAGAGGCCGCTTCGGCTTCGGCCTGTGGGCCTCTGAGGAC
>DAOWCM010000052.1 GCA_030639555.1 Candidatus Eiseniibacteriota bacterium
AACGGGGTTGAGCACGTGACGACCGGCGGGGGAGGCGCGCCGCTCCGCACGCCCGACCCGAACTACCCCTACATCGTTGAGACGGCGGAAGAACATCACTACTGCAAGATAGCGATCGACGGGGGGACTCTAGAGTTCGAGGCCGTCATGCCGGACGGCACCCTGCTCGATTCGTTCACGATCAGGCAGCCCGATCTGCTCGCCTTCACGTGGACCGACCACTACGCGCGAGAGATCGACTACTTCGGCGAGGCCATCTACCACACGATTCTCGAGAACACGGACACCGTGGCAGACACGGTTACCGTGGACATCGCGCACGACATCCTGCCTGAAGGTGTGGGGGCATACGACTGGATCGGGTTCTACTGCGACACAGGCGGCGCCTGCCACTTCGGGCCGTGGGACTACGTGCTCGAGCCTGGTGCGGCCGAGACCTTCGACGTCCACGTCCTCGACAACGTGGGCGATGTGCAGGGCATGGCCCTGACCACCCTGTCCGCCGCCGGCGCAGCCGACTCGATCGCTGTGTCGTTCGCTACGTTCGTGGACCTGCCCTCGATTCTGTTAGTGGACGACGACGCCGGCGCGACCCACGAGACATACCTTCAGACGGCGGTCGAGGACGTGGGGCTTGCCGCACGCCCATGGGACGCGGACGTGCTGGGCAGGCCCGGTCTCGGCCAGCTGTCGTCGTACTGGGCGGTCCTATGGACGACCGCCAACGGCAGCGCGACGTACATCAGCGCAGACGACGAGCAGGACATGATTGACTATCTGGACGGCGGTGGGAACCTGATGCTCGCGAGCATGCAGTACCTCTCGAGCCGCGGCGCCACGAACACGTTCATCACGGACTACCTCCACATCGATTCGTGGAGCAGCGATACCGGTGGCTTCATCATGACCGGTGTCAGCGGTGACCCGATCTCCGACCAGATGTCGCTGTCTCTCTTCGGCGGGCCGTTCCCTCCGGGCAACAGCGACTCGGTCGTCCCCGGCGCTTCCGCGGACTCCATCTTCACGAGTCCGGTCGGCGTCAAGGGCATCAGGGTCGCGGAGGCTGATCACAAGGTGGTGTTCCTCGGTTTCCCGTTCGAGGATGTCAAGACGTCCGAGCCCGACCCGAACAATCAGAAGACGCTCGTCGAGCGGATCCTGAACTGGTTCGACCAGCCCTCTGGCATCGAGGACGGAGAGATCCAGCGTCTCGCGCTCGCCCAGAACGTTCCCAACCCGTTCAACCCGAAGACGGAGATCGCGTTCACGGTCCCCGAGGGTGCCGGGCGTGTCACACTCACTGTCTACAACGTGAACGGCCGGGTTGTTCGCACTCTGCTGAACCGGGAGCTTCCGGCGGGTCCCTCGCTCGCCGTGTGGGACGGACGCGACGGTGGAGGTCGCACACTTGCTTCAGGGGTCTACTTCGCGCGGCTGGCTGCTGGGGGAGCGAGCGTCTTCCGCAAGATGACACTGCTGAAGTGATGTGAACCGGGCGGGGCGGAAAGCTCCGTGCGGTGCTGCAGCGCGTCGAAAAGGGAAGGCCCCATCGATGGAGACGGGGCCTTTTCCTTGCGTGCGGTCGTGCGATGGACCAGACAGGAACGTCTGCCAGGCTGCTACCTGAAGAGACTCTTGATGGCGCCCCACGTGGACTCCTCGACGGGGGTGCCGAAGTAGTTGGCCTTGACCTGTAGGATGGCCGTCCGGCCCCAGCCCTCGTCCGGATCCCACCACCCCTCCCACCAGGCCCACGTCATGACGCCATTGAAAAGGATCTGCCCGCCATTGCCGGTATTGTCGTACCCGAAGCAGAAGTAAGTGCCGTCCGCGATAACGATGTTCTCGGCCGACACATCGATGTACGTGTAGGTGGTTGGAGGGAACGTGGTCGGGTCGGGATCGACCGGCGTACACGAGCCGTAGTACTCAGCGCTGTAGGCGTTTCCCCCCGGCGAGACGTAGCCACCCATGCCGGTCCACACGAGCCAGCCGTATGCTTCGGTCGGCGGTCCGCAGCAGGGGAAGCCGAACTCCACCAGGATGAGGTCCATGCCCGTACCGTTGTAGACGGTCGTGATGAACCACTCGCCCCAGCCGTCGTGCGACCCGCCCGTGGTCGGGACGAAGTCGATCGCTCCACCGGTGTTGTACTGGAAGTCGTACCGGATCGTGCTGGGCTCGCCAGGTGGGGCCGCGATCAGCTTCGCCGGGGTTCCGTCCTTGGAGGCCGTCGTCTCAGCCAGAGCGGGGGAGACGATGAGTGCGAGGATTGCCACAGCCAGTAGGAGCTTTGTCAGCATAGACACCTCCCTTTCCGGGGCGACGGCGACTGCGCGG
Source organism: Candidatus Eiseniibacteriota bacterium (assembly GCA_030639555.1). GTDB lineage: Bacteria > Joyebacterota > Joyebacteria > Joyebacterales > Joyebacteraceae > JALGZG01. The sequence goes on from DAOWCM010000052.1 coordinate 2,341, forward strand.
GTGCTCACCCACATCAAGCTGCTTCGAGGGTTGTACCAAGCGGGAAGCGCTCGCGCGAACCGCCCGGCCCCAAGGCCACCGCACGGTCACGCACGCTTGCGGAGAACCAAGGAGAACGCTCTCACCCTCCTTGTTTCCACGACACCGATTATGTCTAATTCGGCACGTGTGGTCGTCAAGACCCAAGTGCCTTGAGTTTGAGCAGGACCTTGGGAAGATCGTGGCGCTGAGGTAGTGGGAGCCGAGGTGACCGCAGGACCGTAACAATGTGGGCTTGGCATAGCTCTTGCCTGATACCTCAACCTGTGTATTTCACAGGTAGAGCTCTCTTGTCCCGGTGGGACGGCGCCGCATCTGAGTGGGGCGAGCTCTCGCTTCGCCCGGCCAGCCCGGTTTCGGACCTGGCGGTGATAAGCTACAGCATTCCCGAGCCATGCAGAGCGCGCCTGTCCGTCTACAACATCGCCGGGCGCGAGGTGGATGTCATTGTGGACGGAGAGATCAACCAGAGGGACAACTTCATTCAGGTGGCCATCGATTCCGGCCGGATGCCGTCGGGCGTCTACTTCGTGCTCATGACGGCCACGGGCACGGCCAGCGGCCGTGCCTACTCGCAGACCGGCAAGATGCTGGTTGTCCGCTGACGAGTTCACCCCTGGCCGTCTTGCTCCTTGCCGAGGCGGCCCAACCTCGAGCGCGCGGTGACCCGGTCCAGGAGGGCCGGGTCGCCGTTTCTACGGCCCCGCCGGCAGCCCGCTCCGGCCCCTTCGTCCCACCCCGTACCCGATGTCGCTTCTCTCCTCGCTGCCTTGCCGTACTACGGTACTCGCACTGCACACCGAACTCGGGTATCCTCGTGACAATCCGCTCCCAACCGATCGGCGGCGCGGGGTGTCATAGCGTGCGAGCGTCTGAGAGGTGCGGATTCCTCACCGGAACAAACAATCAGGGGGACTTGATGCGCGGCGTGTGGCTGGTCGTGGCGGCCGTTGTGGCTGCCGGCGTGCCTCACTGCGAGGCGGCCGGCGCTTTCTGTGATGTGGACGATCTTGAGTTGAGCGGGTCGGAGTCGGCGGACGGGCGGCTGACAGCGGTGCCTTCGGTCCGAGCCCACGCGCTGGGCGACGAGAAGATAGACGTGGACGGCATCCTCGACGACCCGGCGTGGGAGAAGGCCGAGGCGGCCTGGGGCTTCCGCAAGTGGGACCCGGCCAGGGGAGAGCCGTCAAGTGAGGAGACCGTGTTCAAGGTCGCGTACGACGACGAGGCCATCTACTTCGGCGTCGCGTGCTACGAGCAGGACGCGAGCAACATCCAGGGGAAGCTCTGCCGCCGAGACCATCTCAGCGATTCCGACATCGTCAGCCTCTATCTCGACACCTATCACGATCACACCACCGGCTTCAATTTCCGCGTCAACGTGCGAGGCGCCAAGGGCGACCGCTACGTCTACAACGACGGTAACATGGACCGCGACTGGAACGCCGTCTGGGAGGTAGAGACGTCGCAGGACGAGAACGGGTGGTACGCCGAGTTCCGGATCCCGTTCTCCTGCGTCCGGTACGGGCAGGCAGAAGAGATGACCTGGGGCTGCAATCTGTACCGTTACATGCACAGCCGCGGAGAAGACACGGCATGGACCGTCTGGGATATCGAGACCCGCGGCTTCGTCAGTCGCTTCGGTGAGATCACCGGCCTCGTAGCTGTTCCGCACTCGAGGCAGCTCGAACTCATGCCCTACGCCGTCGCACGGATCACGGACCCCGCCGTCTACGGACCCGGTGACGAGCTCGAACACTTCCAGAACTTCGGGCTCGACCTGAAGTACGGGCTCACTTCGAACTTCACACTGACCGCGGCGTTCCAGCCGGACTTCGGACAGGTCGAGGCCGACCCGTCGCTGCTCAATCTGTCCCCCTTCGAGACCTACTACGACGAGAAGCGGCCGTTCTTCATCGAAGGAAACCGCTACTTCGAGCACCCTCGTTTCAACGTTTTCTACTCGCGGCGCATCGGCACGGGAGACGAGAACTCCCGGATTCGCGCAGCCGGCAAGCTGACCGGCAGGACGGACCATGGCGTCACTGTCGCGGCGCTGTTCGCTTCGACGGACGTGACCGGAGAGGGACAGGCGCACAACTTCCTGAAGAGCGGAGAGCAGCCGACGCACTACCTGATCGGGCGACTCGGCAAGGAGTTTGCGGAAGGCGCTCACCGCGTCAACATCATGCAGACGGGTGTGTTCAGGAGTGAGGAGCGTCTGACCAGCGACGAGGACGGATATCCCTCGCGCGACGCGTGGACCACGGCGATGGACTTCGACCTCAACTTCCACGACCGCGACTACAACGTGGAGGGGTCGTTCGTAGGGTCGGTGGTCGACCCTGCCGCCGTCGCATCGGATCCGTCGATCCCGCACGAGAAGTTCTACGGCACCGGCGGCAACCTGGGCATTCGGAAGCTCGGCGGGCCGTTCATGGGCGGTGTCTCCGGTGAATGGGAGAGCGACAAGCTCGACCTGAACGACGTGGGTTTCCTGAGATCGCCTGACGAGATGAACATCGGCGGGTGGCTGCGCTACGAGCACAACTCCACGCGGGACGACGCGCTGTTCCTGAGAGGGCACGTCGGTCTGGACGTCTGGAGGAGCTGGCTCTACGCGGGGAACGAGGGGCTGGACCGCGACACCGGTGAGGTCGCGTGGTCGTACGACAGAGGGCACCCCGAGCATCGGGGACTGAATCTGAACGCGTCGGGCCAGCTGGCGAGCTACTGGCACGTCTGGGGGGGCGGGGGATGGGAGCCGGAGGGAACATCCAAGTACAACACGCGGACCTATGACGGCGAGCGTGGCCCTCTCATGACCTATCCCGGGGGAGGGTACGGGTGGCTGGGGTTCAACACGGACTACAGGCTGCCGTTCGTGGCGAACGTCAATATTCAGGGTGGCGGCAACGAGCGGGGGTCGTGGAACAGAAGCACATCGGTCGGACTCGACTGGACGGCCACGGAGGCAATGACCTACAGCATCTCAGTCTCCTACAGGCGCTCGCACTCCGACGCGCAGCATCTGGGCAACTTCGGGAATCCGGGCGGCGGCATCGGCGCGGTGAGCTACGTCTTCGCGGAACTCGAGCAGCAGACGGTCGACGTCACGTTCCGCTCCGACTTCCTGTTCAGCCGCGACCTGTCGCTGCAGCTCTACGCCCAGCCCTATCTGACCGTGGGCGGTTACGGGAACCCGCGCGAACTCGTGACGCCGGACTCGTACGACCTGGCTCCCGCCGTGGACGTTCCGGGCTTCGACGCGGAGGACGTCAGCGACTACGACTTCCGGTACTCCGCGATGAACATCAACGCGGTGCTTCGATGGGAGTACCGTCCCGGAAGCACCTTCTATCTTGTCTGGAAGCAGGGGCGGGACCTGTACGACGAGCGGTTCGAGACGCCGGCACTCGAGACATCACTTGACCTCGGTGCGCTTCTCGGCAGGGAACCGGAGAACACCTTCCTGGCGAAGATCACGTACTGGTTTTCCACCTAGAGCGGTAGAGGTCGTGGGAGGTGAGCGGTCGGATTCTCTCCGCGTGGGGACGTTCCTTATCTGTACATGGCCTTGATCGAGCCCCAGGACACCGCCTGGACCGGGGCGGCACAGGCCTCGCAGGTCGTCCATGGACTCGCGTGGGCGCCGAGAGGGTAACCGAACGGGTTGTTGGCCTCGAGGCAGGGCGAGTTGTCACAAAGGTAGTAGTCACCTGCCAACACTCCGCAGAAGAGCGGGTCCACCTGGAGGTTCCTGCTGCTCGCGCCCTGCGGGAGGTAGTCGCCTCCGACGTTGTTGAACGCCAGGCAGAGCGTCGGAGACACCGAGTTGTAGTCCTCCGCCTGAACCGCGGCGCCCCCCGTGCCGAACGCGAATATCGACTGGAAGACCTCCATGTCGAATCCGTATTCCCCCGCGGAGTAGATGCCGCCGCCGTGTTCAGCGCCGTTGAAGCAGAACGTGCAGCTCTGGACGGACAGAGACCGGGTGTAATCGGTCAGGGCATAGATCCCGCCGCCCTCAAGCGTCGCGGTGTTGTAGTCGAACTCGCACCCCACGGCGTTGACCCAGGTGAATCCGTTGATGAACACCGCGCCGCCTCGCGTCGCTGTGTTATGCCTGAAGTCGCAGAAGTAGATCTTCGAAGGATCCTCGGGCTCGCCCCCCCCGTTGTCGAACGTGCCCACGTAGACCGCCCCACCCTTCGGCGCGGTGTTGCCGATGAACTCGCAGTCCGACAGGTGGACGAGGGTCCCTGTCTTGCAGGACACGGCGCCGCCGCTCCAGCCGGCCTCGTTCCCCGTGAAGTCGCACTTCGCGATGTCGACGTCGGCCCCGTAGCAGTAGATGGAGCCGCCGTAGTACAGCGCCTCGTTGCCTTCGAAGATGCAGGACACGATCGACATGAGAGCAGAGGTTCCACAGTACATGGCCCCGCCATACTCCGCGTAACAGTCGACGAACGAGCAACCCAGTATCACGGGCGCCGAACCGGCGCAGAAGAGCGCGCCGCCCCACCTCTGCCCTTGGTCGTTCACTGGAGCGACCCCGTTCATGACGGTGAATCCCTCGACGACGGCATCCGGTGTCTCACCATTCGTGAACACGAACCCGCGGCCTGCGTTCTCGCAGTCGATGATCGTCCAGTCGGCTCCCATCTCTGAGAGCAGATAGACGTCCTTGCCGTCGAACGAGATGTCCCGATTCAGCGGGCCTGAGTACGTGCCGGGCGCAACGAGCACGGTGTCGTCCCTGCTCGCCGCGGTTATTCCCTCCTGGATCGTTAGGTAGTTGCCACCCCCGTTCCAGTCAACGTAGACCGTGCTGGCCGCGGCGGTCCCGGTCAGCGTGCCGAAGACGCAGACAATTGCTAGCAGATGAGACTTCACCTTGATCCTCCTCGAGGTGGGCTTGCAACTGCGGGGGGAGCAGTGGAAGCGTACCCATTGTATTGGATTCCGATGCCGCACACAACCGCACGATTCGCGAGGGTGGCGTGCGCCCTCACTCTTTCAGACCTCGTTTTCCCTATCGGCGTTTAGTGTCTGCTGCGCAATGAACCGCTCACGAGCGCCCGTTCGCCTCGCCCGGCGCTCGTGGCGCCTTGAGCGCGCGGATTGGTGTCTCCGGCCCCGTGTGGTATAGTGACCTCCGGTGCCACATCACCCCGGCGTCGCTCCATGAACCGCTCACGCCCGTCAGGATGCGGCTGGTCTGCAGGGTTGAACACACAGGAGACTTTTGTGGTCAGGGTCAATCTCCAGGTCGGTCGATGCTGCACAGCGGACTTAGCGGCACGGGAGCCCGGGTACGGCCGGGCGGGCTCCGTGAGCACGGCTGTCTTCGTGGTTGTGCTCGCCGTCGCTCTCGTCTGTTTGCTGTCGGCGGGGTGCGGCGCACCGGAGACGACGGACGCGGAGGAAGTCATGAAGCGCGTTCTTCGGTGGCAGCTCGCGGAGTTCGAAGTTGAGGGCGAGGCCCCCGACCCCGGATGGAAGCAGGCCGTCTTCATGACGGGCGTCATGGGCGCCTATGAGGCCACGGGGGACGAGGAGTATCGCGACGCGGCCCTTGCGTGGGCCACGTCGACCGGCTGGCTGCCCGGCCCGAGGGCGCGCCACGCCGACGACCACTGTGCGGGGCAAGTTTACATCGCGCTCCGGGCCACGGGCGGCGACGAGCGCGCGATCGATGCTGTCCGTGAGACATTCGACGCGATGGTCGTCGACCCGCGCTCGGGACGAGTCGAGTGGTCCTGGTGCGACGCGCTCTTCATGGCGCCTCCCGCAATGGCGCGGCTGAGCCAGATGACCGGGAACCCGTCATACGTCGACCTCATGGACGACATGTGGTGGGACGTGCACGATCTTCTGTACGATTCCGCTGAGCATCTCTTCTACAGGGACGAGCGCTCGATGCTGAGAAGGGATGGCAGCGTCCCCCGGTCGTGGCGTGGGAACAAGATACTGTGGTCGCGCGGCAACGGGTGGGTCCTGGCCGGTACCGCCAGAGTGCTGGCTGCTCTGCCTGGCGATTTCGGCAGCCGCCCGGACTACGTGCGCCTCTTCAGCGACATGGCTGAGAGAGTGGCGCCGCTTCAGGGGGAGGACGGACTCTGGCGCCCGTCGCTGCTTGACCCGCCTGAGCAGCAGCCGCCGGAGAGCAGTGGCAGCGCGCTCTTCTGCTATGCTCTGGCTTGGGGTGTGCGCGAGGGGCTGCTCGACGGGGCGACATATTTCCCCGTGATCGAGAAGGCGTGGAATGGCCTTGCATCGGCTGTCGACGACGACGGCAGGCTCGGATGGGTTCAGGGCGTGGGGAGAGGCCCTGCATTTGCGTCGCGCGATCAGTCGGCGCCGTACGGCGTGGGGGCGTTCCTGCTTGCGGGGAGCGAGGTACTGAGGCTGGAGCGCGCGGCGGCCGGACCGGCGGTGGAGCCGCCGGACAGAAGGAGCCAACCGTGACATCCTCACGCGCTGTCGCTCTTCCGCTGGTAACTGGGCTGTTGGGAGCCCTGGGTCTGCTGGGCGCGTGCGGGCCCGCCCCCGAGCCCGGGGGAGAGGTTGTGGAAGAAGTCGCGCAAGCACCTGACTCGCGAGTGGAGCTGGTGATCGAGGACGGACTGCCCGGTGAGTCGTACGCCGTGCTTGCCTCCGATGGCGCGTGGTGCTGGTTCGGGGACCCGCGGGCCGTCTTCTACGAGGGAGAGCACAGGCGGTCCTTCGTGGGATTCGTGACGTCGACCGGTGACGTCACGCTGGCGCACTACGATCACGACTCGAAGGAGGTGGCATCGGTCGTGGTTGCGGAGCACCTGCAGGAGGACGACCACGCGAGCCCGGCTGTTCTGGCTCGGCCTGACGGCCGTCTGATCGTCTTCTACAGTGGCCACAGAGGTCGCTGGATGATCTACAGGACCTCCACGAATCCCGAAGATATCGCTTTCTGGGGGAAGCCGCACGCGGCATCGGGCCACACATCGGAAGCGTGGGGATACACGTACCCGAACGCCGCGCTTCTCGAAGGAGAGAAGGGCAAGAGATACCTCTTCTGGCGGGGAACGGACTTTCTGCCCATGTTCTCGGTTACAGAGACCGGTCTGAGCTGGAGCGAGCCCGTCGCACTGATTCGTGGCGACGGGGAGAGACCGTACTTCAAGGTCGCCTCCGACGGTGCTGCCACGATCCACTTCGCGTTCACGAACGATCACCCGGGCAGCGAGCCTGCGAACAGCATCTACTACGCATCTTACAGGGACAGTACGTTCCGCCGCGCCGACGGTTCGATACTGGGTACGATGGAAGACCTGCCGCTTGCGTTCGAGGAGGTGGATCTTGTCTACGACGCCGCGGACGCGGGCGCACGGGCCTGGCTGTGGGATCTGGCGTTCGATTCATCCGGGAATCCGGTCATCGCGTATGCGACCTTCCCGACTGAGGAGGATCACAGGTACCGCTACGCTCGATGGGACGGGACCGCGTGGGTGGACACGGAACTCACACCCGCGGGGTCGTGGTTTCCAACCGGTGGGGAGAGGCTCCGCTATTTCGAGCCCTACTACTCGGGAGGGATAGCTCTCGACCACTCGGACCCGTCGGTCGTCTACCTTTCCAGGCCGGTTGGAGGCGTGTTTGAGATAGAGCGGTGGACGACACCGGACGGCGGGCGCAGCTGGTCATCCGAAGCTGTCACCAGCGGATCGGCCTCGAACAACGTCAGGCCGCTCGTGCCCCTTGGCCGGGCGGCGGGCGGCCCGGGGCTCATCTGGATGAACGGCCCGTACACTGACTACAAGCGCTACTCGACTTCACTGAGAATGAAGTAGGCTGGGGGCGCGTGCAGCCCAGGTCGTTCGTGACCGTCACCTCAGCAATGACGTGCGCCAATCGCCACGGTTCGCCCTGCCTGCACGACCATCAAGTGACAATCCCACCTACAGTGCCGATTCCTGTTGACAGAAGGCGCCGCTCTTGCTATCTTAGTGCTCGGAGTAGGCGGAGCCACGTCGGTGCACGGACATATCCGAGGACACTAGAGGGACCTGGCATACGCGCAGGCCCCTTTTTGTTTCCGAGGCATGTGTCAGGAATCGGACCGGCGGAGATGTGGCGCGTTCAAGCGGGTGAGAGGCCCGCGCATTTGCAATGGCCGGCAGATCGGGACGAAAGCCCGGACGCGGCT
>DAOWCM010000001.1 GCA_030639555.1 Candidatus Eiseniibacteriota bacterium
CATCCCGGCGCAGGGTCTCTCCTTCAACATAGAGCTCGAGCACCAGATCGTCGACGGCGACAAGGTCTGGGAGATCACGCAGGTCAACCTGATCAGGCCAGGCCCGACGAAGATACTCTGGAAGCTCAGGGTGGCGAACTAATGGCCTCCACGTACGAAGAGGCGAGGGACGAGCTCTCGGAGTTCGCTACCACGAAGTGGACGGCGGCCGTCGCGAGCATCTCGCCCAGCGCGCCGTTGCACTACACGAACCTCAACGCGGACCCGCCGGAGGTGCCTCAGCTCTGGGGCCGCCTGCACATCCAGAACAGGGACGGTACCCGAGCCTCCCTCGGCGGCGAATGCTCGAGGTTCCGGCGCTTCGGATCCTTGTTCATCATGATTTTCGTTCCCATCGGCGAAGGGAGTCAGAGCGCGGATCAGATCGCCGACTCGCTCGTAGTTGCGTTTGAGGACGCGGGTGCGATCGACAACATCTGGTTCAGAGACGTCGGGATGCGTGAAGTGGGCCCCGACGGGACCTACCACCAGGTCAACGTAGAAGCCCAATTCACGTTCGACAGAACGACATAACAGGAGAAACACCAAGATGTCCGACACAAATCGAGTCGCACTTCGCTGTGTAGAAGAGGTCGCGTTCGGCGTCGTTCCGACGGCTCCCGTCCTCGAGGAAATCTGCTACACGAGTGCACCAAACCTGGCGTTCGTCCCCGAGACGACCGTCTCCGAAAAGATCCGCTCGGATCGCCAGATCGACGACCTTCCCCTGGTCGGCGGAGAGGCAGCCGGCGACATCAACTCGGAACTGGCATTCCGGGTTCACGACAAGCTGCTCGAGGGCGCCTTCTTCAACGACTTCCAGGCCCGCTACGGCCGCGACAACAATGTCGTGGCCACGCAGATCACGGACGTCGACGGCACCTTCGAGGAGGTCACGGTCACGGACGAGGGAGATGCTCCCTCCGTCGGCGACATCGTCCGGCACGAGAACTTCGGCGTCGAGCAGAACAACGGGTTCTTCACGGTCGCGAGCGTCATCGGCAACGTGTCCTACGTTGTGAACGAAGACCTGGCGGACGAAGCAGTGGTGCCTAGCGCAGCGCGGATCCGCGTGGTTGGCATCCGGGCCGCGACGGGCGACCTCACCGCCACCGCGGGCGCGGAGGACTCCATCGGGAGCACGGCGACCGACCTCTCGGCCTTGGACCTGGAGCCGGGCGACTGGCTGAAGGTCGACGGGTTCGCCACCGCGGCCGACAACGACTGGGTGCGGATCCTGTCGATCACGAACGTCAAGCTCGTGCTCGACATCGTGCCAAGTGGATGGGCAACCGACACGGGCGTCGGGGTCGATGTAGACCTCTACCTCGGCGAGCGGCTGATCAACAGCACCATCGAGAAGTCATACACGATCGAAGAGGAGTTCGAGGACCATTCCCCGGTTACGTTCCAGTATTTCCGCGGGATGGAGGTCGACGGCCTCGTGATCAACGCGACTCCGCAGGCGATCGTGACGACCGCGTTCACGTTCTCCGGGTCGGACGCGTTCTTCTCGGACTCCGGCGAGCCTGCCGACGTGCCGGATCAGCTTCCGGCGGTCGACGGCGTCGGCCGGGTCGACAGCGCCACCACGCTGCCGCTGCCCGAGGTCGAGGTGCTCAACTCGAGCTCCAACGTCGCGCGCATCGCGCGGGGCGGGACGCCGATCACAGGGGCGAACTTCGTGCTCGAGGCGAGCATCGAGATCGCGAACAACCTGCGGCAGCTCAACGCCGTCGGGTTCCTGGGCGCGGTGGACATCGGAGTGGGCGAGTTCGGCGTGACCGGAACGCTGAACACGTACTTCGACGATGCGTCGCTGGCCCGGGACGTCATCGCCAACACGGAGACGTCCTTCGACATGCGGTTCCAGGACAACGGGGCGCACGTGATCGTGATCGACGCGCCGCGCATCAAGTTCTCGGAGGGGTCCCCGGAGAACCCGGGGAAGAACCAGGACGTGACGATCAACCTGTCCTACCAGGCGATCCGCGAGCCGACGTTCGACTACACCCTCAAGTGGATGCGCTTCAACGGCATCCGATAAGCCGCAACTCACTGACGAATCCCGGGGCATGAGCCCCGGGCAAACCCCAACAGGGAGAAACCTCCAATGGCCAAGGGTATCTACGAACTATTCACGACCGACGAGAACCTCGAGAAGGAGGGCTTCGCGCTAGAGTACGGCGAGGCCACCTTCATCATCGCCCGTGCGGGTGGTGCGAACAAGAAGTTCCAGTCCATCATGGAGCGCAAGATGCGCCCCTATCGCTCCGCCATCAACGCGGGCACGATGGACGAGAGCACCGCCGAGAAGCTGCTCGCGGAGGCATACGCCGACGCGGTCATCCTCGCGTGGGACGGCGTCACCGGCCCGGACGGCGAGGAACTCTCCTTCACCAAGGAGAATGTCGTCAAGGTGCTGCTCGACCTGCCGGACCTGTTCCGGGACATCCAGGAGCAGTCGCAGCGCGTCGCGAACTTCACGAAGGCGGGCACCGAAGAAGACGCAAAAGACTGAGGGAGCTCTTGGAGTGGCAGCTAGTCTACGGGGAGAACGCCTCGAAGATTGTGGCCGCCGCGAGCGAGTCGGGAGCTCCCCTCCCCAAGTCAATCCGTGATGCCCCGTTCCTCAGTGACCCATACCACCAGCGCGTTTTCGACGCGTTCTGGCAACTGTCTACCTGTAGGCAGATCGGGATGGGCGCGATAGGTCCCATCCCCTGGGACTCTATAGACCGATACGCCACCAAGAACGGTTTTGCATCAACGGAAACAGAGTACGACTCGTTCGTCTTCATTATCCAGGCCCTAGATTCTGCGTTTATGGAACACCAGTCTTCGGAGATCAAGAGGCAGAGCGCGAAGAAGGGGACACAGGATGGCGGCGCCAAAGGTATTCGCAGTCCGAATGCTCGACCTGGCAAAGGCCGTTCCCGTCGAGGCCGCTAGGATCCTCGCCGGAACAGCGAACGTCGCCGGGCGCAACGTCGTCCGCGACACCCCGGTGGACACCGGGCTCGCCCGCTCGAACTGGGTAGCCTCCCTCGCCGGCCCCGACCTATCAGACCGCTCCATCCGCTCGAAGTCCGCCACGATCTCCGAGATCAAGTCCGTGACCGCGGGCGTGAAGGCAGACGGCGAGATCCACGTCGCGAACGGCGGGGACAAGATCCCGTACCTCAAGCACCTGAACGAGGGTTCGAGCACGCAGGCCCCGGCGGGATTCGTCGGGTTTGCCCTCGCGATGGCGAAAGACTTTCTCCAAGACGCGCGCATTCTTGTTCGGAGGCGCACGAGGCAGTAGATGGCGACCGAAGTTCTCGACATTGTCGTCCGCCAGCGCGGCGCGCGGGTGGTTGCCCGGGACATCGCGAAGATAGGTATAGCCGCGGACACCTCGGCGCGTTCCCTCAGGACGCTGCAGAACGGTCTCAAGAGTGCGCAGGGTGCGCTGCAGCGGGTGCAGGCCACCACTGCGGCCGCCTCCACCAACATGAAAGCGTTCGGCGGCGCGGCCGCGGGCGCCAAGCGATCCCTCACAGCCCTTGGGACGGGCGTCGCCCTCATCGGCGGCGCGATCACCGCGGCGCTCATCAGGCCCCTCGCTGGAGCCGTCCGCGCCGCGGGCGACTTCCAGGCGGCGATGAACCTGACGGGCGTGTTGGCCAACGTGGAGCGCACCGGCGAATCGTTCAAGGCCCTCGAGGACAAGGCGAAAAGCCTCGGCATCACCACCGTGTTCTCCGCCGTCCAGGCTGCCGAGGGCATGCAGTTCCTCGCGAAGGCAGGCTTCGAGGCGAACGAGATCCTCGCAGCGATCGAGCCCACTACCAACCTCGCGGCCGCGGCGAACATCGACCTCGCGCGGGCGGCGGACATCGCCACGAACATCCTGCGAGGCTTCCAGCAGACCACGGACCAGCTTCCCGCGGCCATTGACACCCTCACGTCTGCGTTCACGAGTTCCAACACGAACATCGAGGAGCTCGGCAAGACGTTCGCGGCTGTCGGCCCGATCGCGGTCAAGGCTGGCCAGCAGTTCAAGGACGTCGCCGCGGTCACCTCGGCGCTGGCGGACGCCGGCATCAAGGGGCAGAAGGCTGGCATCGCCCTCCGCCGTATCTTCATCAACCTTCAGACGGACTCCGCCAAGCTCTCCCCGATCCTGAGCCGCATCGGCGTCTCGCTGTTCGAGGTCGGCGAGGACGGCGTCAAGAAGCTGCGGCCGCTCGACAAAATCTTCAAGGACATCGCGAATTCCTCCGCCACCACGCAGGATAAGATCAGGCTGTTCGGCGCGCGGGCCATCGCCGCCGCGGGCATCATCGAAGACTCCGCGCCGTCCCTCGAGAAGTTCGCCGACAGGATCGGCAGCGACGTCGGCCGGGCGGCAGAGGTAGCCGAGGCAAGGCTGCTCGGGTTCAACGGCGCGATGCTCGAGTTGAGGAGTGCCCTCGAGGGCCTCGGCATCGCAATCGCGGAGGCCGGGCTCCTGGACTTCCTGGAGTTCGTGACCGACAAGGTCAAGGGCGCCGTCCGTGCGTTCACGCAGCTCCCGAAGCCCATCCGGGCGTTCATAGGTTTTGGTGCTGCAGCCGCCGCGGTTCTCGCCATACTCACGCTGAAGATCGGCCTTCTGATCATCGCGATCTCAGTCCTGAGCGGGTCGGGCGGCTTCCTCGGACTCGTCGGCGTGTTGGGTAAAGTCGGGACCGCGCTGAAGACGGTCAGCCTGTTCTTCGTCACGAATCCTATCGGCCTCATGGTCACGGCGCTCGCCGCCCTCGGGGTGGCTTTGTTCCTGGCCAGGGACAAGCTCATCGAGTTCGGTGACTCGCAGTTCAGGGTCAAGGATCTAGTCAGCGCCGCGTGGGACGACATCACCGAGCGTTTCGAGGAAGGTGGGACGGCCGCGGAGAACGCCGTCAAGAAAAGCAAGGATGCGATCAAGGAGCTGGAGGAGGCGGAGAAGAAGTCGACGTTCGGCGATGTATTCATAACTGGATTCCTACTCATCCAGGCCGCGTCTATCACTGCCCTCCGGTTCATAGGCAGTCAGTTCGACATCTTCATCGAAACCTTGAAGCGGAAGCTCGGCTTTTTCAGCAGGGTCTTCGAGGCGTTCCAGACCGGGGGCATAGTCGCCGCATTCGTTGAGGCCGGGAAGGATTCCGGGGACGGCTTTGTAACGGCACTCGGGAAGGGCCTCGGAGAACTCCCGGACATATTTGCGGAAGAGATCCTGTCCAGCCTCGAGGTCTTGGGCGACGCCGAGAAGAAGTTCCTCGCCGAGCGAGACAAGAATCTGCCGAAAGGTGGAACACTCCCCCCGCCGGGAACACCCAAAGGAAAGGAACTACCGATACCGATCAGCGAGGGAGAGCTGAAGCGACGCCAGAACGCACTCAACGCACTGACGGCTTCCCTGAACACTGCCACCGAGGTCGAGAAGAAGCTGTTTGCCGCGGAGACCGCGTTGAACGACGCGCGCCGCGTGGGCGCGGGCCTGATCAGCGAGCAGACCGAGGAATTCATCAGGCAGAGGCAGGCTACCCTGATCTTCGAGGAGCTCGAGCGCGCGATCGACCCCGTCGCCGCCGCCATGTTCGAGGAGGAGCGGGCCCTCCGCGACGTCGATGCGGCCGCGAAGGCCGCCGGTATCTCCGGCGAGAGGCTCGCCCGCACCCAGGAGCTGGTCAAGGAGAAGTTCCGCGACGCGCGCCTCGAGATAAAGGAGTTCCAGGAGCAGCTCGGCACCGGCGAGGCAATCACCGAGGGCCTGCGCAAGGGCTTCGAGGACTTCAACGACAGCCTCGGCACGATGTTCTCGAACATCCGTGAGGTCACGGCAAATACCCTCGACGGCATGCTCGACGAGGTGAACAATTTCATCACGACGGGCGAGGCAGACTTCCGCGGATTCGCGCTAAGCGTGATCGCGGAGATCCAGAAGATCATCCTCAAGCTGTTCGTGCTGCAGAGCATCCGCGCGTTCGAGCAGACGATTGAGCAGGGCAAGGGCGTCGGAGAGTTCGCCAAGGCGTTCTTCGGCCCGAGGCTGAAGGCGACGGAGCCAGGCGCCGCACAGGCCGGCGCACCTGCCCCCGGCGCACCCGCCCCCGGCGGCGTCACGACCGCCACGGGCTTCCAGCTACAGGGTCCGCAGTTCGGTGGGGGTGCAGCCGCCGCCATAGCGGAGCAGGTCCCGGGCAAGAGCCCAGGCGACCCGGTGCACTCGTCGATCACGGCGGACTCCCCTGGCCTGACGACCCTCAACGAGAACCTCGGCCTGAAGCTCGACCAGAGCAAGACGGCGACCGTCGAGCAGCTCGTGCAGCTCAACTCGAGCGTCACCAACTTGACCAGCCAGCTAGCGGCGGGGGCGGCGGGACCTGGAGGCGTCGGCGCGGGCCGGACGGACCCGGTCACGGGCGCCCTCGAGGGCGTCGCGGCGACCACCGGGCAGGGCCTCGTCGAGAACAAAGCCGAAGTGCAGAGACAGGGCGGCATCGTCGACAAGACGACCTCGCAGGGCTTCAAGGACAACATCGGCACTGCAATCAACGTCGGCGGCAACATCGTCCGCGCACTTACCAGCGGCTCGAAGGGCGACCAGGGTGCTGCGATCGGCTCCATCCTCGGCGCGATTGCCGGGGGTATCATCGGGGGCCCGGCCGGAGCACAGATAGGTGCGTCACTCGGCGGGCAGGCCGGTGGCATCGCCGGCAGTCTGCAGAGCGGTGGCGCGATCACCGGGGCCGGTGTCAACAGGCCGTTCCTAGTCGGTGAGCGCGGGCCTGAATTGTTCATGCCTCCGACGACCGGAATGGTGGTCCCGAACGACGCGCTCGGCAGAATGGGTGCTCCGCCGGAGGTCAACGTGCAGGTCATAAACATCGACGACGCGAAGGCCATCCCCGAGGCGATCAGCACGCGGGAAGGCGAGAACGCCGTCATGAACATCATCACGCGGAACAAGGGCCGGCTCCGCGAGATCATCGCCTAAGGGGACCCCTATGCCGTTCATCCAGGCTGCACTCACCACCGCGCTCGTGTGGCGCAACGGACAGGCCGACACCGTCCAGAAGGATGGATACGACGCACTGCTGCGGGGCCTCGTGACCTGGTTGGCCGGCAAGGCATCCCTCTCCGTCTCGTACGTTGGCACGGGCGACGGACAGATCGACAACCTCGACGGCGGCGTCGGGACCCCGACGGAGACGTGGACGATCACTCTGACGAGCGCGACGACCTTCACGGTGTCCGGCTCCGTCAGCGGCGCCCAGCCGGCCGGTACGGTCGGTGTGGCGTACACGACCACCGGCGACCCACTCACCTCCCTCCTCTCCTTCACCATCTTCGCAGGCGCCACTCCGTTCATCGCGACGGATGTGTTCACAGTCCTCGCGACTGTGAGCTCGCTGCCCGCGTTCGACACGTGGGTGCTCGACCGCTGGGACCCGAACGCCGACCTGTCGGACATAGACGAGGCCCTCATCTGGCACGGGCTCGGCGACAGTACCGAGGCGATCCACTGCGGCATCCGGCTGACCGCGACTCCCGCGTCCCAGATATGGAACTGGGTCCACCGCAACTATACCGGCTTCTCACCCTCGGAGAGCTTCGAGACGCAGCCGGGGCAGTCCGGCACGGACGTGTTCACGGCGTTCTGGGACGCCGACATGACGTACTGGTTTTCAGGGAATTCCCGCCGGTACATCGTTTCTGCAAAGGTGAGTACGACTTTTCACGCGTTCTACCAGGGGCTGTTCCTTCCGTTCGGCTCCCCGGCCGAGTATCCGTTCCCCAGCGTCGTGATCGCAGAGAAGGACGATGAGGAGGCGTGGAACTCGACTAACGCGGGCTTCGGCGTGTTCCTCGAGGGCAGGCCCGGACACGGCCGCCTCCGCGGGGTGGACGGCGTGTGGCTCTCGGTGCAGAACGGTTTCGACCTGAACTCTGTGAACATGTGGCCGAACGACTCGAGCTTTGGATCGAGCGGGTTCATGTGGGACAACCACGAGAACCACGCGACGGGGGACCACCAGTTGTTCCCGCTCATGCTGCACCAGCACCCGTCCCCGACCACCACCCCGCTCACCGGCAACGTCCTGGGCGTGCTCGACGGGGCGAACATCGTGACCGGGTTCGGCAACTCGTCCGAGACGATCCTCAGCATCGGCGGCACGGACTGGGTGGTGTTCCAGGACATCTTCCGTACCCTGCGAGAGTCCTTCTGGGCGATGGAGATGGCATAATGGCGTTCGAGACAGGAGTTTCCCTCAGCCCGTCCGACCTGCTCTCCAAGCTGGTTACCCGCCTCACGACCGACGGGTGGACGATCGTCCGCACCAACGGGGCCCCGGGAGCGCAGGTAAGCGTGTCCGACGGCAGCGCCGCGGAGGCGAACCAGTTCAACTTCCTCGCGGATGACACGACCGCGGTGGCCGCGATCGACTGCCAGCCGTCGACCGGAGACGCCGGCATAGGGGCGTCGTTCTTCGCGCATACCGGCAGCCCGAACGCGGCCGGAACCGTCGGAACATTCTGCAGCGTTGGCCACCGGCTCTCGAGCACGGACCAGGGGTTCTCCGGGGCCGCGGGCAGCCACGTCGCGTACTTCTTCTTCACCGGGTCCACGTCTGACGGGCGGTACTGCCACATCGTAGTTGAGGGGACGACCGGGGTCTACTTCCACCTGCACTTCGGCACGATCGAGAAGGCGGGGGTGTTCGACGGCGGGCAGTACATGCACGGGTTCACCACTCGCAGCACCGGGGCCTTCGTGTGGCCGTGGCAGACGAACAATGCGGTCGGGCAGTCCACGAACTGGATCCGCTGCGACGACTTCTACACGAGCATCGGCGTCACCACAGACGCCGGCCTGTCCCGGTGGTTCCAGGACAGCGGGAACAACTTTCAGGTCAGCGGCTCGAATAGGTTGTCGGACGCGTGGTTCTCGTGCGGGTTGATCGACTCCAACCAGCGGACGCCGTTCGGCCCGAACCTAGCGTTCGTGTGGAACGCACTGTCCCCGACCCCGGGCGCGACCGCGTTCAACGTCATCGGGCACACCCCAGACGTGCGGCCGTGCTCTATGGACGGTCGCGAGGCGGGCGAGATCATCGTGATCGGCGGCGACTCCTGGCGGGTATTCCCGGTCCACCGAAAGACGACCGACGGCACGTCGACCACCAGCTCCGCGTACACGAACACGTTCGCGGCCGGGCCCGCGCCGAACAACGACTCCAACTTGGCGGGGTACGCGTACCTAGAGGTCCCGTAGACCATGGCTAGCGAAGTCGTATTCACAGGCTATCAGGACGTCACCGCGCGGGCCGAGCAGACCCCGCCGGTCGACGAGGCAGAGCGAGGGATCAACCCTGGGATCGTCGGCGGCCTGGTCCACCCGCCTCCGTACGCGGGCGCCCCGCCGGCCCTGGCCACGCTTGCCGCCGGTCCCATCTTCGGCGGCTTCGGGCAAATACAGGCGGGGGGCTCGACCTCCGCGCTGCCGCCTGCCCTCGGGTTCTTCTGCGGCGGCTACGAGGTGGTCGTATACGACCGCATCCACGTCATCCCGACCGTCCTGAGGCTCGGGAACGTGCTCGCGGACCAGACCCGGGAGTTCGACGTGTGGAACGCGCACCGCCGCGCGTCCAAGACGTTGTCCGCCATCGTCGAGGTCGACACGACGGGGCTCACCCTCGTGGAACCGCTGGGGTCTCCCCCGGTGGTATTCGCGCCGCTGCGACTACTGGACTACTCTGTTATCGTCAGCACGAGCGGCCCGGCGGTCA
The DNA here is from genome assembly GCA_030639555.1 of Candidatus Eiseniibacteriota bacterium. GTDB lineage: Bacteria > Joyebacterota > Joyebacteria > Joyebacterales > Joyebacteraceae > JALGZG01. The sequence goes on from DAOWCM010000001.1 coordinate 9,843, forward strand.
TAGACGCGCTGTACACGTTCGACTTCACCAGCGAGTCCCCGACGCTGAGGGTGACCGGGAACCGCACGATCGCGTTCACGTTCGATCCAGAGCGCCCGATGACCGAGGCGCTCGAGTGGAAGACGCAGGTACTCGAGTCCGAGAACGGAGACGAGCGCAGGATCCGCCTGCGGGAGCTGCCGCGGCAGATATTCAACATGCGGTACCTGATCGTCGACGACAATGAGCGGTCGCAGGCCCTGAACCTGCTGTTCAACCAGGCGGGCCGCACGTTCCAGATCCCGATGTTCCAGTGGAGGCGACCGCTGCTCGTGGACGTGATCGCGGGGGCCACCGTGATCTCGGTCGACACGACCGACGCCGACTTCCGCGAGTCCACGGCGAGCCAGCAGAACCTGGTCATCCTGTGGCGGGGGCCGAACGACTTCGAGATAGCAGAGGTCGCCGTCGGCGGCATCACCTCGAGCACGATCACGCTGTTCCTGCCTCTAGACAGCGACCACGACGCGTTCGACACGATCGTGGTACCGATGCAGGCGGTGGTGCCGCGCGATCCGATCGAGTGGGCTGAGACTCCGAACAACGTGGTCACCATCTCGGCGGGGTGGCTGGCGACCGAGGTCGTCGACCTCGCGGACCTGTCGAGCCTGGACACCTTGGACGGCATCCCGATCCTGGACGACCTGAACTTCATGGACCAGACGCTCGACCAGTCGCTGCGGCGGAAGTACCACTTCTTCGACAGCGAGTCCGGCGTGTTCGAGATCCTGTTCGGCCGCACCGTCCCGGAGTACGCGACGATCAAGGGCTTCCAGCCGCAGACTGATTCTGCCGCGTGGGAGCTGCGGAAGATCCTGTACGGCCTGCACGGCAAGCAGCAGTCGTTCTGGCTTCCCACGTTCCGCAACGATTTCCAGATAACGTCCGGCATCGGCGCGGGCGACACGTTGATCGAGGTGGAGGACGCGGGATACGAGCGGTTCGTAGACGGCGCGGAGCCGTGGGCCGGCATCATGATCGAGAAGCGGGATGGCACGCGGTTCTTCCGCCGGATCATAGGATCTACCCCGGAGGTCGGCGGGGTGGAGGAGATCGAAATCGACTCCCCGCTCGGCGTGGCGGTCGCAGCCGTCGACGTCAGGCGGATGTCCCTCCTGGTGCGCTCGAGGTTCAACGTCGACAGGATCGAGATCGAGCACATGCAGATCGGCAACCTGCGAGTTAGAATCCCCGTCGTAGGAGTGAAGCAATAATGGCGTTCGACACCTTCGAGGACTCGATAGAGGACGCGCAGCCGCAGGAGCTGTACCTGTTCACCAACGTGGAGGAGTCGTTCAAGTACACCTCCGGGCAGCAGCAGATCACGTTCGGGGGAAACACGTACATACCCCGGCCGATCTCACGGACGGAGCAGGAGATAGAGTCGGAGCAGCGACAGCGGCAGATGATCGTCAAGCTGCCCGTCACGGATCCGTTTGCGCAGCGATACATCTCCACCATCCCGGCGTCCCAGGACAACTTGAAGATATTCCGCAGGCACACCACGGACCTGCCAACCCCAGAGACGCAGCTCGTGTTCGACGGGCGCGTGACTAACGTCGCGTTCACGGAGAACGAGGCGAAGGTGAACGTGATCTCGCGCGGCTCAGTCCTAGAGCAGGCTATTCCGCTGCAGACATTCCGAAACCCATGCAACTTCATCCTCTACGGCACCCGGTGCGCGGTGGTCGAGGCGGACTTCAAGATGGCCGTCGACGTCACTGCGATCTCAGCCGACGGGCTGACGGTCACGGTCGACGGGGGAAGCAACGTCATCCCCAACACGGCCCTCGAGCTATCCGCGCAGCTCACTGCGGCCTCTGACTTCTTCCTCGGCGGCTTCATCGTCCGGGGCGGCATAGAGCACCGGATGGTACTCACGATGGCAGACCTCGGCGGGAACGTGGCCAACATAACGGTGCTGATCCCTTTCCAGACGATAGGCGTCGGGACGACCCTCGAGCTGTTCGCCGGCTGCGACCACCAGCTCCCGACGTGCACCGCGAAGTTCGCGAACACCGAGCGGTACGGAGGATTCCCGTTCATACCCGGGAAGAACCCGTTCCAGTCCGGCATCAACAAGTAGACCGGGAGCACCCCCATGCCAATCCAGCTCATCCTGTTGATCATCATGCTCGTCCTGATGGTTCTGTCCTTTCTCCTCGCGCCGAAGCCTAAGTTCGAGAACGCGAGGCCGGCGGCGCTGGGAGATTTCTCGGTCCCGACTGCCACGGAGCAGCGCGCGGTGCCGATCATCTGGGGCACCATCGACGTGCTCGGCCCGAACGTCATCTGGTACGGGGACCTCCTCACCGTCGCGATCCGCAAGAAGGTCAAGACGGGGATGTTCAAGAAGAAGAAGATCACCGTCGGGTTTCGATACTTCATTGGGATGGACCTCGCCATCGGGTACGGGCCACTCGACCGCATCACCAGCCTCGAGGTAAGCGACAAGCGGATCGCCATCCCCATCACCACACCTACACCTGCCGGCGCCACCCTCGACATCTCCGAGCCGAACCACTTCGGCGGCAAGCAACAGGGTGGCGGGATGGTCGGCAGGTTCACGATCTACGACGGCTCCCTGAACCAGCTACAGGATCCATACCTGCAGTCCGTTCTTGGCACGGACATCCCGGCGTACATGAACATCTCGCACGCCGTGTGGGAGCGGGGCGAGGTCGGCGAGAGCGTCCAGATCCAGCCGTGGACCTTCCGGGTGACGCGGTTCCCTGACAACCTCGGGCTGGCGGGCAGCGGCCACATTGTGAGCGGCACCATCGAGGACGGGGACGCGAACCCTGCCGAGGCGCTGTACGAGATCATGACCGACGAGCTGTTCGGTCTCAACATCGACCCGCTGAGGATCGACCTCGCGTCCTTCGCGGCGGCCGGCAACACCCTGGCCACGGAGGAGAACGGGTGGTCCATCGTGGTGACCTCCGTCACCCCGGCGATCGACCTGATCAAGGAGATACTTCGCCAGGTCGACGGAGTCCTATTCGAGGACTCGGACGGCGTGTTCCACCTCATCCTGGCACGCAACGACTTCTCACTACCCTCGCTGCCGGTGTTCGACGACTCGAACATCATCGAGATGAAGCAGTTCAGCCGCGGCTCGTGGTCGGAGACGTTCAACCACATCAACATCGCCTACACCGACAGGACCAAGGACTTCATAGCAACCGGGGCCGGCGCGCAGGACACCGCGAACGTGCGGATCCAGGACGCAGAGCGGCGGGCGGACTTGAACTACCCCGGGGTCAAGCACCCCGACACGGCCAACGAGATTGCGGCCCGCGAGCTGCGGGCGCTCAGCTTCCCCCTCGCGAAGGTGAGGATCATCGTCAACCGAGACGGTCGCACCCTCGTGCCGGGCGACGTGATAAAGCTCACGTGGCCGAAGTTCAACATCGTGGATATGGTCATCCGCGTCCTCGTGGTCGACCTCGGTAGCCTGCTCGACGGCCAGGTGGAAATCAACGGGGTGCAGGACATGTTCCGCCTCGGGGATACGTTCTTCAAGTCCCCGAACGCGACGGGCTGGACGCCGGTCGACGACTCCGCGCTCGCCGCCATCTTCGAGCTCGTACGGCAGGCGCCGGTCATCACCTTGAACACGAACCCGGACGAGATCGACGACCCAACTGGCGCGAGGGTCCTGTCCGTGGTCTCGTCACCGTCCGGCGCCTCCACATTCTTCGAGCAGTTCGTGGACGACGGCGGCGGCGGCGGCTTCGAGGAAGCAGTCGGGGAGAGCGAGGGCTTCACGCCGAACGCGCTCCTCGCGGCTGCGTACCCTGCCGCGACGGCCGACATCGAGTCCTCGGACCTACTCCTGCTGGACACGGCGCGGGACTTCGAGGTGCTGTCGGACGAGCCCCCCGCGAACATCGCCCAGGGGCTCAACCTCGCGCTGATCGAGGGCGCCACCGAGGCCGAGGACGAGATCATCGGCTGGGAGGAGCTGTTCGACAACGGCGGCGGGTCGTTCACGCTGAAGCGCGTGCACCGGGGCCTGATGGACACGCAGGCGCGCGACCACGCGAACAACGCCCGGATCTGGTTCTTCTCCGACTTCTCCGCCCTGTCCGACAAGACGTACGGCGACACTCAGGCAATCTCGGTCAAGCACCAGACGAAGACCTCCTCGGACATCCTCGACATCGCGAGTGCGAGCGCCAACCCGATCACGTTCGCGAGCCGCTCGCTGAAGCCGCACCACCCGGCGAACTGGGAGGTGAACGCCACGCGGGTGCCAGTCGCGGTCGACGAAACGGCGCCGCTCGCGCTCACCTGGGAACACCGGCTGAACGCGGACGCCGTGGTCCGAGACGCGGACGACGGGTCCGTGGGCACGCAGGACACGGCCGTCGAGTACAACCTCGAGTTCCGCCACGCAGTGACGCAGGCCATCCTGCGATCGGTCACGCTGGACTCCGCCTCGCCGCCCCCGGTCGGCGGGACCTGGCTCTCCTACACCTACCTGGCCGCGGACCTGCAGTCCGACACAGGGGAGGTGGGCGACTTCCCGCTCGAGGCACGCATCGAGGCCGAGGACACCGGCCTGACCCTCGTGTCGCTGCAGGAGGTGGTCCACGACTTCAACGTGGACATGGGCGGGGCGCTCGTGCGGTCGATCGACCTGGACGGCACCACCGAGTTCCTCGAGGACTCGACCACCGCCTCCACCATGGGATTCGCGAACGCCTGGACAATGAACGTCTGGGTGCGCTTCGCCGCGCTCCCGGCCGTGTCCCCGATGCGGATCTTCAACGTCCAGAAGGCCGGCGCGTTCAACTCGATTCAGCTCCAGGCGGAGGTGGCCGGCACGTTCTCGGCGATCCTCGAGGACAGCGCCGCGGCGACCTTCAAGGTCTACACGTTCGGCACGACGGCGACCGCGACCTGGTTCATGGTGACCCTCACGTGGGACGGCACCACGCTGACTACCTACGTGGACGGCTCGGTCGCCACGCCGACAAAGGTCACCGACCTCGCGGGCACCATGACGGACACCGCCAGGTTCGTCCGCGTCGGTTCCTTGACCGGGGCGGCGATCGAGCTCATGGACGGTCTGGTGTTCTCGCCGGCCCTGTGGGACACGGACCTGGCCTCGGCCGCGGTGAGCACGGTCTACAATGCCGGCAGCGGGTCCACGTTCAACCTGCGGGCGAACAGCGGCAGCTACGTGTCCGCGGGCGCGAACTTGAAGCACCTGTGGGACTGGCGCGACTCCGCGTCGATCGGCCGAGACTACGGCCACATCTCCGCCGGGAAGTTCGACCTGCTGAACAACTCGGTCGGGATCACGGCAGCCGACCTCAGCGTGACGGTGCCGTAGGATGCCGCGCATAGTCTACATAGCTGCTGTGACAGCGGCGGCCCTCACCCTTCTCCTCGGGTGCGCGACAGGCGGCGGCCCGTCGAACGTGAAGGAGATGATCGAGGAGTACGGGCAGCCGTTCGAGGGGCTGCGCGCGGCGCCGGCCGCCCTGGAGGACGACGAATCCCGCCTCGAGATATTCCTCGGCATCGTCGACGAGGAGGCGCCGGTCGGCATGGACGGTCGGCCGCAGTTCAAGCGCGTGCTCTGGTGCATCGCGGAGAACGACGAGAAGGACACGCTCCGCTTCGTGAAGAAGCAGATCGACGCCGCCCCTGAGGACAAGCCGATCAGCCTGTACGTCCACATGATCAAGGGCGGGTATAAGTTCTGGTTCGGCGGCCCGGACTGCTTCTTCAAGGCAATCGCCGTGTGGAAGCCGGAGACTCGCAGGTACCAGTACCTGAACCCGCTGTACGGAACTCCTTGGCACGAGTGGCTGAACATGAAGACCGCGCTGATGGGCCTCGCGAAAGGTGCCAAGGCAGTCAAGTCGGTAGTCCCCTAGACTATCAGGAGCAAGTGATGAAGATCGAGTGGCGAACAGACAAGATCCCCGGAATCCTGAAGGCCGTGGTGACCCTGTTGGTCGGCGGCTTCATCACCGTCGCCACCGTGGTGTGGGCCGCGAGCGCGGACTGGACGGAAGTCCAGGCGCACACCAAGGACGAAGCGAAGCACATGACCCCCCAGATCCACCGGGAGCTCGGCGAGATCCAGGGAAAGCTGGACACGATCATTCAACGAATACCTGCCCCGGAGTAACCCCCATGCCCGCATATAGCCGCCGCAGCCTGCACCGGCTGCGCACGTGCACCACCAACTTGCAGCGCGTCTTCAACGTGGTCATCGAGTGGTTCGACAACACGATCCTCGAGGGTCACCGCGGCGAGGAGGCGCAGAACCGCGCGCACGCCGAGGGGCGCTCGAAGCTCCGGTGGCCGGACGGCAACCACAACGAGTATCCCTCGGAGGCCGTCGACGCCGGCCCCTACGACCCCGAACTGCGCGGCGTCAACTGGGACACGAAGATACAGCGCGACGACGGCAAGATCGACTGGAAGGCCGTTTGGAACCTGTGCCGATTCTACTACTTCGCGGGCTTCGTGATGGGCACGGCAGCCTCGATGGGCGTCCGACTCCGCTGGGGCGGGGACTGGGACGGAGACACCGAACTAGACGACCAGAAGTTCCGCGACCTCGTTCACTTCGAGGAGCGAGAACAGGAGGAATCCCCATGAACATGAAGGATATGAGCAACGCCGAGAAGGTCCAGCTCGCAACAGACCTGCTCGTCGCCGTCGAGTCAGACGACGCCGACGGCGTGTCTGAGAAGGTGGTCGGCCTGATCGTGCGCAACAATCCCAAGCTGGCGGGATACTCGCTGATCGCGAAGGTGGCCCTGGCCGCCGTGCTGCGAAGACTTTTCGGGGGTGAGGACGACGAGGACGACGAGGCGAAGATCGAGGAGGTAGCCCGAGGGGTCGCGGCCGGGGTGGCAGTCGACCTGCTCAAGAGGGGCAGGGGACGCGACTACCCGTGGTACGATCCACGCGGCTGGTTCTAGGAAGACCCTGCGCGCCCATAATTTGGGGGCGCTAGGTCGGGCGGGCCGGTCGGTTTCGGGGGTTGCCGCCGGCTCGCCTTCGTCCTAGTTCGAGATGTTGTCGACCTTGATCGGGCGCAGCTTCTCGACGAGTATGGACACCATGATCCACGCGAGGCATCCGCCCCATCCGAGGACGAACGCGCGCCCGAAGGGTAGGAGCTCGTATCCCCACAGCCACGCGGCGAACCTCAGGGCTCCACCGAGGGCCAGCCCTATCAGAGGGCTCACCACCAGGATCGCGAGCATCATGGTGAACATTCCGAACGCCAGGTTCGATACCGCGATCTCAATTTGCTTCTGATTCATCGCCATCGTCTCTCTCCTGTACTGGCCGGAGAATCGACAGTGCGTCCTCATGGAACGCCTTGACCTCGTCGGCCCTTCCGTGCGGTTTTCCCCCGAGATACGGCGCGTTGCCGGGCCGGACGTAGGGGACTCCCGGGTTGAGTAGTTCTCGCTTGTCGCCCGTCGCCGTGTTGACGATCGAGATGTGGCCCTTGGCCCACACGATTCTCGGCGTCATGCGCCGCGCGCACTCCCGGCGGAGCGCCGTCATCCTGGCGCGCGACCGCGGGCAGTCGTCGTAGTGGATTCCGCCGACGACGCGGTTGCAGAACGGGCAGTCCGTTTGTGATTCGCTAACAATTCCACGCTTCTGCAACTTGATACCTCAGAGGGCCCCGACGCTAGCGCGTCGGGGCCTTTTCTGCGTTTAGGGCCGGAACTCGCGCTGCTTGTCGATCAGCTCGTTCAGCCGCTTTTGCAGCCACTTCATGCCGCGCTCGTTGAGCGAGCCTTGGTACGTCATCCGGCCCTTGGGCGTGTCCAGGTCGATCGTGAACAGCGAGCAGTTGCTCGCCTTCTGCCTCGCGCGCTGTTCCTCGGTGTAGCTGACTCTCATCAGCAGTGCTTGTTCTTCTCGCCGTCCCGGCCGCGCCCGTCGGTGCAGTGGTCGCGGCGGCCGCCGTCGGAATCCGAGTCGGAGTCATCGTCGTCGTCGTCCGAATCATCGTCCGAGTCGCCGCCGTCGTCCCCGCCGTTGTCGCCAGAGTCACCGTCGTCCCCGCCGTCGTCGCCATCAGAGTCGCCGTCGTCCCCGCCGTCGTCGCTGTCGCCCTCGCCGTTGTCACCAGAGTCGCCGTCGTTCTCGCCGTCATCCCCGGGAGGAGGTGATGCGAGGGCCGCGTGGTGCCTCTTGTGCGAGTGGCGGTGTTCAGCAGTAATCGCCCAGTACGCGACGCCCAGGCCCACTACGGCGAGGAGCTGATTCCTCGGGCTCCACCCGAAGGGGTTCAGGTCAGAGACCGCGTTGAACTGGATGCGCGTGCCGGTGGCGGCAGTGAAAGGCACCCCGCCGGCTCGCGGCACGACGCCGCGGATGTGCAGGAACTTCTGCACCGGGCCGTCGCCGCCCCAGCGGAACTCGAGGCCGAGGTATGCACCCCGCTGCTGCTTCGTGAGCTGCAGCGCGTCGTCCAGCCCGCCCGCGTTAGACGTAGCCGCCATGGACAGGACAGCCACGAAGATCGCGGCCGCAAGCATGTAGAGGAACACTTTGCTCGGGGATCGGGTCATGGAATTTCTCCTATAGAAGCCAGATTGTGAGGATGGTCGCGGCCACCGTGGCGAACGTGATCGGCCAGAAGCCGCGGAAGTTGAAGTCCGGGTCGTACTCGTCGACGAACATGTCGGTGCCCTTGCCGCTCTCGCTCGGTTTCACCTCGGCGACGATGTAGCGGACGGGCGGCTTGTTGGGATTGACAACCTCCTCCCACGTGTCGCCCACGCGCTCCGCCTTCGCGATGCCGTCGACGATCCGGTACCGCCGGAACAGCACGTTCAGTCGCAGCGCCAGGTCGAGCTTCATCGCTTCCTCTTCCTCATCTTGATGCTGCCCTTCTTGCGCAGCGAGCCCCAGGCGCTGTCTCCCTCGAGGTCGCCGCTCCCGCGGGAGTCCGGGTATACCTTGACTTCCATGAGCTGACCATGGACCTCGCGCGTCTCGATGCGGACGGCTGCCTCCATCTCACTTCGGAGGGCTTCCATGCGACCCTTGATCGGTGACTTCATGTCAGCTTCTCCCCGGGGCAGGGTTCGGAGATGTGGCGCAGGACTGGGAAGTTCCCGAGGGTCAGCAGCGCCGCGACGGCAACCCGGAGGGTCGCCATGTATGCGTCGTGCTCGAGGGTCTTCACCAGCAGCGGGTCGGCCACCGGCCTCGCCTCGGCCACCCGGGTGTACGCTACCCCCGCCATGCGCACGTGCTCGAGTACGGACCGCAGCCACTCGTCGTAGTCGCTCGTCTTCACCCCCCGGGCGAGCTCCGTCTCTGCCGCGCGGAACGCGGCCGTGATGGCCTCCGAGGGGGTGATCGCCACTATCCGGTCGCCTTCACGCACAGCTCGCAGCCGGCGACCGCGTTCATGTGGTACGGGCAGTTCACCTCGAGAGGCTTGCCCTCCATCTCCGTGATGATGTTGCTGTACTTGTCGAGCAGCCGCTGCGCCGCGCCGGCCGGCGGCCGGTCGTCGTCCAGGGAGTCGGTCGCCTCGGCGTCGAGGATGATCCCCAGGCACGCCTTCGCGTGCCCCAGGTGGTGCAGCCCGCTGTCGGCGGCGTTCTCCTCCCCGTCGAGCCACGCGAGCAGGTGCCGCTGGCAAGCCGCGATGTAGACTGTCGCGATCACCTTCTTCTCGCGCCAGTTGAACGGGCCGTACTTCACGGCGCCGTTCCGCATGGCCATCGCCTCGTGGATGAGGCCGGCGGTCGGCAGGAGGTGCAGCGGGACCTTCTTGAGTCCGATGCGGTCCTTGGGATTCATCTCGCGGTTGTCCTTGGGGCTCTCACTCACTGGTGTATCTCCTCAACTAGCGCGGCCTTCAAGTCGCTCTGCTTGCGGTCCTTCCGCTTCAGAACGCCCGAGACCACGCTGTCATAGGTGTCTCTCGCGACCAGATGGTACACGAACACTGTATCCGATTTCTGTCCCTGCCGGTATAGCCGGCGGTTGAGCTGGTCGTACATTTCGAGGTCCCAGGGGAGCGTGAACCAGACGATCGCATTCGAGCCTTCCTGCATGTTGAGCCCGTGGGCCCCGGCCTGCGGCTGGACTAGGATCACTGGATGCTTCCCGGCATTCCACTCCCGTTGTATCCTCGCTGTTTCTGCAGGTTTCGTGCCTCCCCCGATCACCGGCGTGTCCTTGCCGATCCGCTGTCTAATCGCCTCTGCCTCGCTCCTGAACCAGTATGCGACCAAGGTGGGGCGGCCCGACTCTGCCAGGAGATCCTCGAGGGCGTCCAGCTTCTCTTTATGGACGGCGTGCCACCGCTTGCACTTATCGTCTGAGTAGAGGATCCCGCTCGCGATCTGCTGGAGCTTCACGAGGGTGCCGTCCATGAGAACGTCCTCGCCATCCTCGAACCAGCCGACGCCGTGATTCTTGACGGTCTCGTAGAGCTCGAGGGCCTGGTCCGGGATCTTGACGGGCACCTCCGTCCGCACCAGTTCGGGCATGTCCAGCCAGTCCTCGGCACGCATGCACGTGATGTGCGGAGCGATGAGGTCCCGCACCTCCTCAAACGCCCCGTCCAGGGGGGTGTACTTCATGAACCTGCGGCTCGGGGGTCCGACCTGCCTCCCGTCGAACCATCGCTTCTGATACTCCGTGATCCGGTCGTCGAGGGCCTCGCCGCGGTCGAGTATCAGCATCTGGCCGTGCAGGTCCATGATGCCGTTCGGAATGGGGGTGCCGGTGAGGATCGTGCGGCGGCCGAAGTCCCCGAGGTAGCGGCGCAGCACCTTCATCCGGCGGCCGGTGGACCGCTTGAAGCGGGTGGACTCGTCGACGGTGAGCATCTCCGGGCGCCCGCGCCAGTCCTTCCACGGGCCCGACTTCCACACGACCCGGTACTTGCGCTTACTGCCGGGCCGCGTCTTCTGCACCACTGGCCCGCCGAACAGCTTCTCGATGGACTCCGGGTTGATCAGGAACACGTCGCCATCCGGGGGGTCGGCCACGTCATGCTGGTGCAGGTTGACGACGCGGATGTCGCGGAACTGGCTCCACTTCTCCTGCTCGTCGGGCCACGTCGTGTAGCAGACGCGGAGCGGGGCGATCACCAGGGCCCGCTCCACGTCGCACGCCGCGCGCATCCGCCTGAACGCCTCGAGGATGCACGCCGTCTTGCCCAGGCCCGGGTCCATGAACAGGCCGTGGTAGGGATCCGCAATCACGTTGCAGATTGCTCGCTCCTGATAGGCGTGCGGCTCGAAGATCATATAACTTTAGAATTCCTCCGCCGGTGCGGCGCCCCGTGCTGCTCCATGCAGGCGATGCCGAGCGCAACGATCTTCCGCACCGCGTCGAGCTTGGGGACGCCTTGGGATGTAGTGCCCGCCACGTGCACGAGCTGATTCGTGTACTCCGCGATGTAGAGCGAGAACTCGTCGATCGTGTGCTCGGGTTCTCCCCACTTGTCGGCCTGGTAGTCTCGCTCGCTCTTGATTGCCTTGTTGATCTCGTCAAGCGTCGTCGTCATCTGTGTGTCCTCTTTCCCATGATTGAATCCATGCCTTCACGTCGTCCGGGTGCTCCAGGACGACGACCTCGAATCCGAGTTTGCGAAGCAGCTTGTGCCACAGTCGCTGCGCGCGGCGGGTGCTGCCGCCCGGCGCCTTCTCCTCGACGAACGCGACGCGACCGAACGGAGCCAGGACCATGTCGTCCGGGAACCCGGTCGCCAGGGAGTCTGTCTTGATGCAGTGCCACTCGCGGGCCTTACATTCTCTGGTGAGCGTCGATCTTACGGCGGATTCGCGCATCGTAGAACTCCAGTGTCTCCTTGAGCTCGTTCGGCAACCACGGCAGCTTGAATCGTGACGCGAGCTGTTTCCTCTTCACTTCGGGATCGACCGCGACGATGTCGAACACCTGCCTCATCGTCACGGCGCCGAAGTCGTCCTGGGTGAACCAGCAGCACGCCTTCGCCCAGTTCATCAGGGCGAGGTAGATGATAAACATGCGGGGGCGGCTTGGCCCGTACTTGAAGCTGCGGAGGGGCTTTCTAGTCAGTAGCTTCTCGATGAACTCTCGATTCTCGAGGAGAGTTGTGTAGCTCTCGTTGAGTGCCCGCTCCGCGTCCTCGAGCACGGCGCAGTAGAGCCCGGTCGCACCCCCGCCGTAGGATCCCCCGCCCCACTCGCTCACTTCCGGTACCTCTCGGCTTTCACAGTGTCATAAGCCCGCTGCGCTTGCTCCTTGGTCGTTTCGATTCCTTCACGGGCCTGCAAGGTTTGGATCACAGACACCATTAGCTTTCGTCGAAGATCGAGATCAGCCAGAAGGGTTCTGATGTCGACGCGTCTCACTTCCGGTACCTCTCGGCACGCCAACCGTCGGCGGCAATCGGAAAGTCGAGCGCCCACTTCGGCCGCTCGTTCAGAATCTGCTTGAACTCCTCGAGGGAGCCCTGGCCCTTCGGGACCTCGGCCACGATCTCGTCGTGGACGGTGAGGATGATCGGGTAGCCGGCACGCTCCGCCCGGAGCATGGCCTCCGCCATGATGTCGCGGCACAGCGCCTGCACGATGTTCTCCGTCAGCTTCCCGCCGTACGTCTTGCAATTCGGGATCCACAGGTTCGGGGCGTACGTCGCGTACCCGGTGAAATGCAGCGCGGGTCGCTTGAACTTCTCATCCAGGTCGATGCGCGGGTCTAGGTACGAGAGGAGCCTGCCGCTGGGGAGTCTGCAGTGCAGGAATCGGCCCAGCACCTTGAAGCGCACGTGGCCGAACTCGACGAGCTTGCCCGGGTTGCGGACCGCCCTCGAGGCCGCCCGGTCGACGCCATACCAGAACTCGCAGATGCGCCACCGAGCGTCCCGCCAGTCGCGGACAATCGTCTCGGACTGCTCGTCGGTGAGCTCGATACCCATGCCGTCGGCATAGTTCACGAGGGCCCGCCACCCCATCTGATAGCCGCACCCTAGCGTGGCGATCTTCCCGTTGCCGCGCTCCAGCTTATCGGCCTTCGTGATGCGGCGACCGTACATCTGGGACGCGGTCCACGTGTAGATGTCCCAGTCTGCCTTCGGGTCCGCGTCCAGGTCGGCGAACGCCTGTAGCATCTCCTTGTCGCCCGCCACCCACGCCGTGCCGCGGGCCTCGATCGCGGAGTAGTCGGCCGCGAGGAGGTCGTGCCCCGGCGCGGCTATGATCGCGCCGCGCAGGATGCTCGAGAGGAGCGTCATGATGTTGTCGTGCCCGTAGAGCATGCACAGGTCGTCGTAGTCGTACCGGAGCACGTCTGCGCAGACGCCGTCGATGTCGTCCGGGCAGTTGCGCGGCAGGTTGTGGGGCTGGATGCCCGCGCCGCCCCACCGGCCGGTCGTCGCCGCGTGGTAGCGCATCGTCTCCCGCACCCGATCGTCCTCGGGGTCCATGCGGTTGATCATGGCGCGGTACTTCTTGGTGGACGTCTTGTTCAGCGCCAGCCAGAGCTCGATCGCGCGCTGGGAGGGCTGGTCTTCGACGCTGCCAAGCATCTTCCTGAGGGACTTACCTTCGGTGGTCTCCTTCTCCTCGAAGTGCTCCACGCCAGTGTCCGCGTCGATGATCTTCTTCAGCTTCACCGGCACCTCGGTGCCGCGGCTGCGCAGCCACTCCTTGAACTTCTCCCGGTGGGTCTCCTTCTCGACGGCGAAGTAGGTCACCGCGGAGAGCTGGTCGCGCATGGCCGCCTCGGCGAGCGCGCCCACCTCGAGGGCCTTCATCGCGAGCGCCCGGTCGATGCGGAGCCCGCGGAAGTTGATCGTCTGGTCGAGCTGCCATATCTCCAGCTCGGTGCCGCTCAGCGGGCGCAGGGCGCGGCCGACGGCCTTCTCGGAGCGCACGTCCTGCACGCAGTATTTCATCACCCTCAGGACGTCCTTGCGCTTCTGGTGCCACTTCGAGTCCGGGTCGCCCCTCGTCGGCTTGCGGACCTTCGTGAGCTTCATCATGGCCTTGTGGCCTTCCATGTCCTTCTGCTGGCCCAGCCCGAGGTCTTTGCAGACGTGCTCGAGCTTGCGGCGGAGTGCGAACGCCGCGGCGGCCGAGGCGGAGCAGCGCCACTGCCAGTCCTGCACCGCAGGCCAGCCGTAGCGCTCTACCATGATCCAGCGCCAGATGCAGCGCTCGAAGTGCGCGCCGTGGGCCTCGAACAGCTCGCCAGCGTCGATGCGCTCGAACAGCTCGAGGGGATCGGGCGGCCGCTCGAAGTTCGAGTGCGTCCGGTCGCGCTTCCGCTGCGCCTGCAGGTAGCTCAAGTCCTCGATGCCCGGGTGCCACACGTGGACCGGGTTGTAGTCCCGGCTGTAGCTCCAGCATAGGACGAGGATCTCCGTCGACGGGTGGCGCGAGTAGAGGTAGGACCCGACGTCCTTGATGCTCACCTCGGAGCGGGTCTCGAAGTCGCCGAAGATCATCCGCGGAACTTCCAGGCCATGCCCAGCCAGATGCAGTTGAAGAAGACGATCGCCGTCCCCGCGGTGAACGACGCCCACTGCCCCAGCGACGGGTAGTAGTACAGGTTCCAGAATCCCCAGGAGGTGAAGAACACCATGGACCCGAAGTTCACGCCGCGAACCTGGCGCGACTTGTAGAGGGCCACGCAGTTCGCGAAGATCGCGACCGCTCCCCATCCCTCGAACATGGCGTTGATGAAGTCGGCGTAGTTCATCGCGGCACTACGACCCGTGGATGGGGCAGTGGGCGTCGTTCGCCGCGCTTCTCTTGCAGGAGCAGACCATGCGTACGAGCAGCACACACTCTCCCGCATCTTCTATGCGTACACTCGCAACATCTCCCCAGCAGTCGCACCCCTCGGTGTTGACCGTTAGATCCTGAGGCATCTCGGTCAGCGCGGCGATCAGCTCGGCGACGGTCATCCGAACCATCCGTATAGGTCGATGCCCACGAATACTATGCTCCACACGATGAACCCGGTGAGGCGCGTTCGGATCCCGAGAATGATGAACAAGACGTCCCCCGCGATGCGGGCGATCCACCCGGACGGAATGCCCAGCGCGACGAGCGCTAGGCCGCCGGCCAGGAGCATGAAGCCGACGTGGCAGATCAGGTCGTTGGTCCGGTGGCGGTAGTCCGTCATGCGCCCGTCTCCAGGGGCACGATGATGACGCGGATGCCGCGGGCGACGGCCGACTCGATGCAGCGCCACGTGCCTTTCGAGCTGGGCTGCGGAAACGCGAGCACCAGGTCGGGCTTGAAGCAGTCGAGCATGCGGTCGTTGCGCCGCACCCCCGCGGCGGGCCACGGGCCGTCGATCATGGTATCGACCTTGTACGTCTTGTGCGGAAACTCCATCTCGACGGCCCACATCAGGGCGTGCCGGTCGCCGCCGCGGGCCCCGCCCTGCGCCAGCTTGGTCATACCCTGGCCCATCGCGACGTCGAGCTCCTCCCGGATCGGGGCGCCGTTCCTGATGTGCCTCGAGGCGGTGACGACCACCTTCACTATATTTCCGCCAGCCCGTCGAAAGAGATCCTGTCCCTGGCTGTTTGGATTCGGTTGCGAAAGAATCCGACGTGCTGTGGAAACATTTCGTGGAACTTTCGCGCGTAGAACGCGACGTGGTTGTTGTTGATCTTGAAGCCGTCCTTCTTGCTGGGATCCCCGGCGCCGGTTTCCCACCGCACGCGGTGCATCACTGCGTCAGCGCTGTAGTGCTTGTAGCCGCGGCGCAGCCTGTCGAAGGTATACCTCGAGAACAATCTCCACACCTCGGGGTGCTCTCTGTCGAACTTCGTGAAGCTCGCCAACATCTGCTTGTAGCGTGTCACAGGTACTCCTCCGGCTCGTCGCAGGAGCCGATCACTTCGATGGAATCTCGCGGCTGCTCGAGGCGGAAGTTCTGGGCCTCCTCGAGGATCTCTGCGGCGGTCATACCTTCAAGGTCGCTCCCCGTGACGACGTTCACCTGCACCTTCATCGTGCGCCGCGTGACGACCTCCACCTCGTACCACCGCAGGCTGCGGGCGCTCACATCCACTCCGCTTCCGCCAGGTCCGCTATGAGGTCACCCGCGTCGCTGTCGCCGCGAATAGTCGTGCACTCGCCGGCGCATTTGATCAGCATGTCCTTGATCTCCTGGTCGATACTCAGGGCCTTCGCCTCGTCCTGCACGCGGCCAGCGGGATCGTAGGGCTTCATGCGCTCAATGAACACGTTGATGTTGCGGTATGATCTGTGCGTCTCGAGCACCAGGTCTCTGAACGGCCCGCGCATATCGCCGTAGACGAGCGACAGCAGGAGCGGGGAGTCGTTTACGACGAAGTCGACCGCGCCGTTCAACTGACGGAGCTGCCGGTTGTTCTTCGCGAAGATGTAGAGCTGGTCCTCGAGGACGTGCGTGTGGCCCGCCCATACTGGGAGCTTCACCCACTCGTGGGCCATCTCCACGAGGCGACCGCGCCGCTTCAGCGCGACGAACGTGTCGGCCATCGCAGTCGACTTTCCCGCGTCCGGGCCGCCGTACAGATTGATGATCCTCGTGTTTCTCACCAGTCGCCTCCTCCCTGGTAGTAGCGGGTGCACCACAGGCCCCGATAGGTATACACGCACGCGACTTGGACCCCGGGCGTTATCTCCGTGATGAACGTGCGGATGGTCGGGTCGTTGTAGCCGTCGATGCGCTGCGTGATGGATGGATCGGCAGCCTCGGCCGCCTCCCTTCGCTCCTGTTCCTTCTTCTTCATCTCGACGCAGCCCACCGAGACCATCAGGACGAACATGAGGAGTGGTAACATCCAATCCAGCGGCTTCATGCGGGTCATCCTCACCACCTCTTGATCGTGACCAGGTCGCAGGTGCAGTGACACCACGGGTGCATTTCGAGGCCGCAGATCACCCCGGTCTCGGGGGGAAGCTCCCCCATCTCCGCCTTCTCGACGCACGTCACGTGGCTCAACGCCTGCGGGTGTATCGAGATGCAGAACATGCGGCACCAGTTGCGGTCGGCGCGCTCGCCGATCGTGTAGCCCGGGGAGGCACAGCCCACCGAGACTATCAGGACGAGCGCGAGGAGCGTCAGCTTCATGCGGATCCTATCTTCACAAAGTAGCTCGCGAGCAGCATGAGGCCGACGCCCGTGATGATCTTCCAGTTGAGCGGCTCGCCGACGAGGAAGTGCGCGTTGCCGAGGCGGAGCATTGAGTTCCCGACGGTGAACACCATCCACGCCATCATGAACGTCGGCGCGTCGCGGAACGCGTAGAACAGGCCCCACTGGGCGACGATGATGAACGGTCCCGTGTGCACGAGGGCCTCGCGCCACGTGGCGTAGCCGCCGGAGCGGTTGAGATACTCGATCGTCATGATGGTGAAGTTCGCGATGATCGACGCCACCCACCACGGCGGAACTAGGTTGATCACGCGGCCTCCCTTGCGAGCGTCCACTGGAAGATGGTCACCGGAGACTCCGGCTCCAGGTGCGGATTCTCCTTGCGGAGCGCCGCCTCTAGCTCGTGCAGGTATGCGTGGCCGCACGCCAGGGCGTCATCGGTGGTCAGTCCGCTGAACACCGTGTACGAGATGCGGTGTATCACGACCGGGACCTGGATGTGGTTGGCCGTCTCGTCCACGAGGACGTAGTCGCCGAGCACCGCGGCAACCGCGTTCGACAGCACCATGGCCGTCGCGCGTCCCATCCTGATGAGCCCCATGCGCTCGCCTGGGACCGTGACTACGAGAGGCTCGCTCATGCGAAAGCCCCCTCGGCGTCGAGCTGCTCGAACATGCAGTCGATGTTCGTGCGGGTCTCCGGCTTCTCCTGCACCTCCACCTGGTAATGCCTCATGGTCTCGAGGGGCCAGGCAGCTTGATGGGTGGGGGCTCCGAAAGGAATCATGCAGCCGAGGAAACGCTTCCCGTCCCACTCTGCATTGAGCGCCTTGTCGACGGAGTAGTTCAGCATCCCCGGGTCGCATACGTCGTCGGCTTTCGTCACCTTGATCTTGTCTCCAGGCTGTAGCTTCATTTCTCCATCCTCCGCCTCTTGCACTCGCTGTCTTGCAGCGGCATCCAGAGGCATCCGTCGGCGCCGTGGCATATCCACAGCTCGCTCTCCGCGTGAACCCACCGGACCGTGCTCTGCGAATCATCCAGTGGCAAGTCGTACACCCGGTCTACGGGCGGCCCGATTTGACAGGGAGGCAGAGACCCGGCGGCCGCAAAAGGCACGAGCGCTGCAACCAGAATCACGGCCAGCGCTCGAATGAATTCTCGTCTCTTGAACATGGGGGCCTCCTGGGTGACAACCCCGGGGCGGCGAAAGGAGTGACCGCCCCGGGGCGAGCTGGCGCTGAGGTGGGGTGCGCCTACTCCAGGTCTCCCAGGTCCGCCGGTGCGACGTCGCCCTCGGGGATCTTGTCGAAGTTGTCGAACGCCTTGACCGGATCCGGGTCGTCTCCGAACGGCTCGCCGTCGCAGATGAACTGGACGTGGCGGAGTCCGAAGTTGAAGCCCCTCTGCTTCTTGTCGTAGCAGTAGGGGTTCGCGATCACGCGCGCCCAGCTTCCCGGGTAGAACACGTTCGCGACGTCGCAGAGGTCGACAGGCTTCTGGGACACCGTGACCGCACCCGGCCGCTTCGTGGAGTTGAACCGGACGTACCAGTTCCCCGCGTACCCGTCCCACTCGGCGTCGTCGCCGTCGAGGAAGGGCATCTTGAACTTCTTGGGAAGTCCGTTCGGGTACTCCGCCGACGTCAGGGTCTTCGCGATCTGCCGCATCACGGACAGGTCGTGCTTGGCGAAGTCGTCCCAGGGCGACAACTCCATCATCTCTTCCTTTGGGAAGAGTAGAGTGACCTGGAACTTCGCGTCGCCTTCGTCGTACTCCCGGGCCTTGTCGAGATTCGGATACGAGACGCGCCCGTACGGCGTCACGATCCTGTTGTTGGGCTTGGTGTCAGCCATATTGCTCATTCCTCCGTGCTGCCGGTACCAGCAGCTAGTTGTGCGTCCGCGGACGCGTCAGTGAAATCGAGTATAGGGGCAGATTCCTCCCCGCGCAAATCGGACGACCGGGCGACCGTCAGGTCCCCCTCCGGCTTGTGCGCGTGCTGGGCCACCCACTTCTTGCCCACGAGCTTCTCGAGCTGCCGCGGGGATCGTAGCTTCTGGGTGTGGGTGTCCTTCTTGCTGACACCCGCCTTGTTCGTGAGGCGACGCTCCACGTCCGCCGCGTCCCGCCACGCCCGATTCGCCCGCTTGCGGACGAGCTTGAAGCCTGGCACCTCCATGCCGGTCTCGAGGGCGCGCTGCAGCATCGCGTTGACCTCCTTGGCCCAGAACTCCGCCACGTCTGCGACCGCCTTGGCCCGAGCGAGCTCGAGGGGGTTGTCCATCTCCGGGAGGCGGATGGTAGGCACGTCCACATCGTCGGGAAACTCCGCGATGGCCTCCTGCACCACGAGCTGCCGCAGTTCCTTGCAGCGCGCGGCCGCGGGGCAGAACCTGCAGTGATCGCCGGGTACGAGGGGTGCGTCGGGGTCCCTCGTCGCGTCGGCGGCGGAGGCGAGGTGATCGGCGAAATCCAGCAGCGCCTCGACGGTCACGGTCCATCGTCGCACGGGGCCGTCCTCGTGGAGTCCCCGGGGCTGCACGATCACGAGGGTGATGTGTGACACGTCGTACTCGCCGACGGCGCGCAGTGCGCCGAGGCCGTAGTACATGAGCTGGTCGTTCCAGTCGATGTTGACCTGGACGCCCTTGCCGTACTTGAAGTCGGCGACGACCAGCTCGCCGAACGACTGTATCACCATGGCGTCGCCGGTGCCGAACAGCTCCTCCTCCCGGCCGGGGAGTGGGTACACTGTCTGCTCGATGCGTAGCTCGGATCCGGGCAGCCGCTCGAGGTGGCCACGTATCTCGCGCAGGTAGACCTCGACGGCCTCTATCATCTCATCGCTGATCTCGAACCAGTGGCCGCTGTCGCGCTCGTCCTGGTTGGTCGTGGCGGCATCCTGCATCATGCCGAAGTCAGAGATCCACCAGTCTCGGAACTGCTCCGGGTCCTCGTGTTCGGATAGACATCGCTCGCAGAGGTAATGCGCCGCCGTGCCCTCCCGGGCGTACACAGAACTGCGATTCTGCTCGTTCTTCGGCAGCTTGGCGATCTCGCGCACGGATCCCAGGCAGGTCATCCACCTGTGTGCGCTCGAGGCGCCCAGCACTGCGTGCGTGGTAGCGGGCACTGTTCTCCTCTCAGGTGTCCCGGGACCCCAGCCTCAAGGCCCGACCCGTGCCAGAATTGGACAGAGCGGCCGGGGGTCCGGGACGCCTAGTTGTCGTGCAATCCCTATGCCGTGAGGCGCTCGAGCATCTGCGGGAGGTGCTTCTCGTCCATCGCGGTGATGCTCTCGGAACCGAATTCCTCCAGCCAGGTCTTCACGTCGGCGCGGTCGTTGCCGGCCTCGAGGAATGCGCCCGCGGCCTTGCGGACCTCCTCCCGGGTTACCTTCGCGGCGGGCGCCGGGTCCGGGGCGGAAGCGGGCGCCTCATTCTCGGTAGCCGGCGTCGCAGCGGCGGCCGGCTTGGCGGCGCGCGACCTCCGCCGCTTGGGCTTCTCGGGCTCCGCCTCCGCGGTCGCGGTTTCCGCGACTGCCGCGAGGGGTCCGCCGGCGGGCGCCGCCGGCCTGTTCAGCTCCGTCGCCGCGGCGAGGATCGACTCCGCGAGGAGTGCGATTGCCTTCGTGGTGCCGGAGTCCAGCGTCACGTTGATGTTGATGTCCATGGGGGTCTCTCCTACTTTCTGCGGATGTATCCGCGTCTCTTTACACCATTCACGTTCTTATAGCAACGCTTCCAGTTCATGCGCTCCATGACCTGCGCGAGCCTCTTCGTGTCGGCCTGCGTGGTGTCCCGGAACGGACGGTGAAAACATTCCTCGAAGATTTCCTCTACCGACAGCTTCTCGTCGGGCATCTTCTGCAGCCACTCGCCGACCATGTCCTCCCATGGGTCGACGACGCGTCGGTCCTCCTGCTCGACGGTGGCCGCCTCCCACAGCCTCTTGGGCAGGGTGATCTCGTCCAGCGGATTCGCCTTCCACTCGATCAGCGCCTCGGCCCAGAGCTGGTCGCGCGGCACCTTGCTGATGTCGATCATGCCGACCCGGATCGGGAGGAAGCGGCGGTTACCCGTGATGTCCCGCAGGTACACAGCATCGTTTGTGGTCCCGACGAAGATGCACTGACGCTTGAAGTCCTCGGTCAATTCCTTGTATGCGCGGCGCACGCGGTCCTCGGTCTTCGAGAGGAACGCCTTCAGGACGTTGATGTCCGTCTTGTTCATCGACGCCAGCTCCTCGATCTCGATGATCCACTTGCCGAGCATGGCGTCGACGACGTCCTTGTCCGCCGCGCTCTTGATCGGCGGCAGCCCCTCCGACGCCCACTCCCTCCCGAGGTGGCGGATGAGCGTGCTCTTGTAGCCGCCCTGCGGCCCCTCGAGGATGATCATCGAGTCGAACTTGCACCCCGGTTTGTAGATGCGCGCGATGCCGGCGTACAGGAATATCTTCGACACGGCCCGGGTGTAGGGCGTGTCCTCGAGCTCGCTGGCGTTGATCAGCCACGTCTCGAGGCGGGGCGTCCCGTCCCACTCCAGCTTCTCGAGGTGCTTCCGCACCGGGTGCCGCCAGTTCTCCTGCGCCATCCACGTGATCGCGTCCTTCAGCGCCGCCTTCTTGGGCTCGCCCGTCCACGGGCCGACGTGCTGCATGATCACCGCCTTCAAGCAGATGAGCGTCTTATCGTTTAGCTGCAGGTCTAGCTGCGGGAATCGGTCGCGGAAGTAGCCGGTCCGGTCGACGAGCCACACCTTGTCGGCGAACTGGTCGTAGTAGATGTGCATTCCGCACTGCTGCATGGCCGCGTAGCAGCTAGTCGCCCAGGGCTTGATCTTGCCCTTGGAGTCGCGCTCGAACACGATCATGTTCTCTCGCTGCTCCGCGGTATGGGCGGTGACGTCTGCCCCCTCCGGCAGCTCGACGGCGTCGAGCAGCGCCACGTCGACCTCGAGGGGGATGCTCCCGCCAGCCTGCGTCACGTGCCAGAACAGCGTCGCCGCAGTGCGCCCCTCCGCGTGGTCCTCGGTCGCCGCGTCCCACATCATCTCAATGTCGCCGCGGGCGTCACGGTACTCGGGATCCGACGTTGACCAGCGGACGAAGAGTTCGCGCACCTCGGCGGATCCGCAGGACGCGTGATGGCAAGAGAACATGAGGTTGCGCCACTCGTCATACTCGCGGAAGTCCGTCGGGTCGATCTGGTCGAGGCACGCGCGGATCGCGCTGGGCGTCAGATCCTCCGCGTCCGGGTCACGCGGCCGCGGGTCGGGGCGCTTCAGCGCGGCGAGAAGCTCGTCAGGGGCGGATGCCGCGCCGCCGCGGCGTACCCACTTGTAGTGTCGCCCGTTCGGGTGCTTGCATCCGGCGGCGAGAACCTGGCGGCCGCGGGTCTTGAACTCGATCGACCCGCCGAATGCCTCCATCTTCTCGCGGACCTTGAAGTTCGGATCTTTCGTCAGGTAAACGTGCCAGCCGCCCGAGCCCGTTTCGACCACGGGGGCGTTCGAGAAGTCGATGCCGAGCTCGAGCTCGAGCATCCCGCAGAGCGTCTTGGCGCTCCGGCCCTCGGCGTCGGCATGCTTCGGGTCGATGTCGACTACGAGCTGGTTCGCCCGGAGCCGGACGCCGACGTTGCCGCCCTTCTCGATCCACCGTTCGATGGATCTGTCTTCGTAAATGCGAGCGAGCCACTGCTTGTCTCGCGGCGCCTTCCCGCGCTGCTGGCCGTCGATCTTCTTGTCCCACCTGTGGATGGGGATTAGATCATATTCGTCGCTGTCGAGGTAGGGTTGAATGTCCTCGAGGTTGGCGTTGGCGGCCATGCTTCTCCTAGTAAGGTTGGACCGGGAGGCCGGCTTCGTGCAGGCGGATCTCCCACTCCATGCGGGCCTGGACCACGCGCTCACTCATTCGGGATCGCTGCACCATCGGGGCGGCAGGAAAGTGCACGTGGAAATCGCTCACCAGGCGGCGTATCGACCAACCGACAGCGTGGGCGACGTAGAGGCGGGCGCCCCACTTCCACTGCCTGTCGTTCAGAAACTTGTATAGGTGTATGGCCACGTCGAAGTAGCGGGCGTTGGTGTCGTCGAACGTGTGAACCCGCTTCGACTTCTGGACCTCGCCCTTGAAGATGTACGCGTCGACGTAAGCCCAGGGTTTGCCGCACCTGTGGTTGTCGCAGACCCAGTTCCCGTCGACATTCATCTTTCGTTTCTTGCTGCCGCACATCTCGCCGGACTTGCCCTCGAGGGAGCGTTCGCACTTCTTGGCGAACATTCGGCCCGTCGAGTCGACGAAGTCGAGCGCCGGGGCGCCGAACGAGTCCCGGGTCCGGTAGTAGAAGCGGATGTAGTCGTCGGCGGTCAATCATCCTTCCTCGAGGTGGAAGACGGAGTCCACGGACCATAGCATGGCCCGCGCGCCGTCGCTCGCCTGCAACACTAGCACCTCCTCCTCGTCCTGCACCCAGTATTCGGGCCCGTCGTGGCCGGCGAAGTGTAGCACCCCTTCGGCACCGTCGATCCACCATGGGTCGCTGAAGGCAGCGCGCACGCTGCGCGGGCGCTTCAGCTCCGGGTCGTTGGCGAGGCGGAAGAACTGTCGGAGCGCCGACGTGGTGTCGCTCGTGTCGATCAGCTCGGCGGTGCGGCTGCCATCGGCGCCCATGAGCTTGCGGGCCGGAAAGCCGTCGTGCGCCACGAAGGCGACGTCGACCCAGCGTATGCGGGCCTCGCGGATCCTCCCGGGATTGACGATCAGGTGGGTCTCCGTGGCCTTGTGAGTCCCCCGCCAGAGCCGCTCGTGCTCGTCGAGGACGACGACTTCCTCGCCGTCGGTGAACTGCTCTCGCCAGAGCTCCCAGGCCGTCGGGTGAGTAGGAAACGTCATGCCCTACACCACGTAGAACAGGATGGACACGTAGTGTCCCCAGTTACCCTCGCCGTACGCCCTGTCCATGGCTTTTCGGAGGCCGTCCGGGGTTTGACAGCCGGGGTCATGCTCGAACAGGAGCCAGAACTTCGGAATGTCCTCGAAGAGGACCAGCTCGCAGAAGAGGACCCGGCCCCTCGCCACCTGCGTGTCCTCGTCGCCCGTTCGCTTGATGACGAGTGCGTCGCCGGGCGAGGCTTGGTCGTGCCACTTCGTGCCGTGGCGTACGGTGACGTTCAGTCCCTCGCGCTGCACTGGGTTCAGGAAGAGAAGGTCGTGGGTTGTCATATCATCTCCTGGTACTGGCGCGTCGCCATGATCTGCTTGTAGACCTTGTCACCCTTGCAGATGTACTGCGGAAAACCCCCGAGCTTCTTGCCGTCCTGCAGGCAGTAGTGGCGGCCGCACGGGAGTCCATACTTGTCGAACAACTGGACCTGCTGTGGCCCGAGGGGTTCCTCCACACTAAGGTACCAGGATCGCCTTGTCGCGGGGCATGAACAATTCGTGCGAGCGGCCCCCGCACCCGATCGAGAACTGCGACGTTATGTTGATGGCATCGCGCGCCGCGTCCCGGGGGTCTGCCCCGGCTCCAACGGCGTAGCGGTAGACGCCCTCCGCCATCTCGTTCCCGGATCCGACGGTCTCCATGATGCCAGGATTCAAGGGGCCGTCGACGAATCTTATTGACATGCACGTGTACACCGCGGCGAGTGAGTGGCCGTCGGTGAGGAGGTACGACAGGTCCCAGTACGGAGGTCCCCCGCCCCTGTCAGTGTCCGAGTGCCACCCGCGGCTGTCTAGGACTTGGCGGAGTTCGTTCGACAAGCCGGACAGTGAGACCAATCCGGCGTCGTTCCGCCCCATCTCCGCCGCGAGGGCTTCTCGCATGACCTCTAAGCCATTCAAAGTTCCCGACACCGCGAACATCACCCCGAGAAGGGTGTCGATCTTCACGATGTCGTGCTTCTTGACACACGCCGACACGCCGAGCCCGTCGGCGACTATCGTGCAGCCCGCCTCGTCCAGGACCCCGATGCAGATCGTCATCATCCCCTCCAATGGTTCTTGATGATGTGACACATCTGGCGGTAGCCGTTCGCGTGCAGTAGCACGTGCGACTGCAGCCAGCCGGATGGGCCGATGTTGTAGCCCTGCCGGTACTCCGCGGAGAGCCCTCCCATGTAGACGCCCTGCCAGATGCCCGGCCCGTGGCCATGCCCGACTATAGAGCGCGTGCCAATCTGCGACAGGTTTCGGATGGAGCCGCGCGCACCGTTCGGGCCGAGGTGACCGTGCATCCCCATCTCGACGTCGAGGAGCTGGTAGGACTCGTCGAACTTGAGGAAGCGGATGTTCTCCGGGAACGGGTCCTGACCGATCCAGCGGAGGGCCACCTCGAAGGGAATCGGGAACGCTCCGTGCCGCCGGTGGTGGGCGAGCATCTCGCCGGCCAGCCGGTGGTACATCTCCGCGTTCTCGGGCTCCACGTTCCGCTCGCCGGTCTCGAGCCAGCGGTCGAGGAAGTAGTCGTGGTTCGAGCGGACGACCAGCACCTCCTCGAACTCGGGCAGGTCTAGGAGCCACCCCTTCGTGCGGAGCAACTCCTGGTAGAGGTTCGTCTTGTCGTCGCGCCACATGGCCGCGCGGGTGAGCCGCTTGCCTTGCTCATGCGGGTTGACCGACTTCATGTCCCCCAGGTCGTGGAGGAACAGCCTCCGCGGGTGGAGCACGTCGTAGATGCCGCCCGGCCCGAAGGTCGCCTCCATCACGTTCTCCGCCGGGCCGTACGGCGCGTGGATGTCCCCCATGCTGATCGCCTCGGGCGGCGGCGCGTCCTCGACGTGGTCGGCGTAGTACGCCTTGTCGTAGTCGATGAACTTCTCGCCGTCCCATGTGATCTCGCGCAGGTGGAAGCGGTCGCCGCGGATCTCGACCACCACCGCGGCGGCGGTGTGGTGAAACTGGGCCTGATCGCCCGCGAGCGACTCGCCGTACCTCTTCTCCGTGACTGCACCCGTCGTGTAGAGCAGCTTCGGGAGCTTCTCCTGCGGCGTCGGCACGGTGCGCATGCAGAGCTGGGGGTGTCCGATGACCGCGGAGCGCGCCTTCGTGCGACCGCTGACGCGGGCGGGCAGCGGGTTGGCCGCCGTGGCCTGCGCCTTCGTCGTCATGAATGAGAGCAGCGGGTGCGGGCGGATCTCGTCGTCCAGCATGTGGCCGTCGAGCTCGGGCGCCCACCACTCCTTCTCCCGCAAGTTCTCGCTCTCCTTCGGCGACTTCGGGTTGTAGTATCGGACGGGGTTGAACAGGCGCTCGCCCTGCTTCTCTTCGCAGTACAGCCCGATGGCACTCCAGAATCCTGGGATCACGTCGCAGTTGTTCACCGCCGAGCCGATCACGAAGTTCTCGGATCGCTCGAGTGCGCGGATGTCGTCCGTGCTGCGCGCGAAGGACATGATCGCGGGCGCGCGGTGCATGCTGACCGCCTCGGTGTACGTCTCGCCAAACTCGTACAGGGCCCACTTTCGGAAGCCGGTCGGCCCGCGGTATGGGTAGTCGTGCTCCACAATGAGGTGGCGGACGAATGCCTGTATGCGCGTGTCGTCGTCGCCGGAGAGCAGCCCCTCCAACCAGCATCTCACCGCTTCAACCGCCTCTGGACGCTTGGAAAACCACTCGGCGATCGTCAAATGCGCTCCCTTCGGCCCTCGGCGGCCGCCTCAGCGGTGTGCAAATCGCGGGCCAAGAGAAAGTTCCCAGATAAGCTCAAGATCCTGCGCCCGCGAACCGATGAGAAGAATGTCACTTCAGGAGAGCCAATGCAACAGCCAATTTGCACGCGGTGCACAGAACTCGAGGCAGAGATTGAGCGCCTCAGCCGGGACCCCGTCACGGGGCTCGCAGGGCGCGCGGTGTTCGACCAGATGATAGGGCTCGAGTTCTCCCGCGCCAAGCGCACAGGGGCCTCCCTGGGCGTCCTGATGCTTGATCTGGACCACTTCAAGGCGGTGAACGACGCCCTCGGCCACCTCGAGGGCGACAAGGTTCTGGCGCGCGTGGGCCGGGTGCTTCGTGCAAGCGTGCGCGGATCGGACACCGCCGCGCGCTACGGCGGAGAGGAATTCGTGGTCCTGGTCAGTGCGACAAGCCCGGAGGGCCTTCGCGTCCTGGCGGAAAGAATACGAAAACGCATCGAGCGAGTCGGCCTGGCAACAGACCCCGCCCCCTATACGGTGAGCATCGGGTGCGCGTGTATTCACCCGGGCGACAAGGAGGGGCTGCAGATCGTGGAGCGCGCGGACGCGGCGCTGTACACCGCCAAGGAGACGGGCAGGAACAAGGTTTGCATGGCGGAGGGGGCAGAGTGATGGGAAAAATGATCATATCCGCCGCATTCGCCGCGGCGTTTATCGCCCTCATGTCCTGTGCGATCGAGCCGCTGCCGGTGACGGGCACGAACCACGTGGAGCGCTGCGCCGCGGAGTGCGACCCCCGGGCCCTGATCTACGTCGACTTCACGACGGATCCGCCGGGATGCCTCTGCAAATGAGTAGCTCGAGGTCGTCCAGCAAGAGCTTCTCGAAGTTGATCCGCGCGGCACTCCGCCAAGGGTGGACGCACGACCGAACCAGCAAGGGGCACCACCGGCTTCGATCGCCGAACGGGAACGTGGTGTACATGTCTAGCTCACCTCGGTGCGAGTCGGAGGTGTACAAGAAGATCCTCTGCAGACTCAAGAAGGAAGGATTCACGGGATGAAACGCCAGTTCTTCTACTTCAAGTTCATCCACCGCCCCGAGTACGGCGAGTCCCGCCTCGAGGTGGAGGGGAACACCGAAGGCATCGTGTCCATCACGGACATCGAGGAGGAGCGGGTGTACGAGGGGATCTTGCCGCGCGGGCCGTACAAGAAGGTGGACGGCGAGGTCCAGAAGGTCGACATCGGCATCCTAGACCTGCCCGCACTGATTCACATGCTGCAGCTCGTCGTCAAGACGAGCGAGAAGGCACCGAAGAAAGTATTCGGGAAAGGAGATTGATGGTCAACCTAACCCCTGCCCAGGCCCGCGTCGTCGACCAGGTCCGCGACTGGATCCGCACCGGAACGAACCAGAGCTTCTCGCTCGCCGGTTACGCCGGCACGGGCAAGACGACCCTGATCCGCTGGCTCGTCGAGGCCGCGAATGAGCGCGTGCACTGCTGCACCCCTACCGGGAAGGCGGCCGCGGTCCTCGAGTCGAAGATGCCCAAGGGCACGAAGGTGTCGACCATCCACTCGTTCCTGTACCAGCCCCTCGAGATCACCGAGCGCGAGGTCGAGCTCGCCCGCAAGGTGCGGGACGAGCTGAAGGAGACCTGCAAGGTCGACCCCCGGTTCCGCGAGGAGTACGTCGCCGCGGTGCACCGCCTCAGGAAGATCGAGAAGATGTTCGACGAGAAGCAGTGCGACTTCATCGACCGCGCGGACCCCAACTTCGCGCCGTTCGTCATCGTGGACGAGGCCAGCATGGTCAACGCGGGCATGGAGACCGACCTGCGCCGGTGCGCCGGGAAGATCCTGTTCGTCGGGGATCCCGGGCAGCTCCCGCCCGTCGAAGGCACCGAGTTCTTCGGCCGCAACCAGCCGGACGCCGCGCTCGAGGAGATCCACCGGCAGGCCGCCGACTCGACGATCCTGCGCCTGGCGACCTCCATCCGCCTGGGCGAGCGCTTCGACGACTGGGACGACTCGTGCGCGCTGGTCCGCGACCTCTCGGTCGGCGAGCTGGTGAACGCCGACCAGATCATCACCGGGAGGAACGTCACCCGCCGCCGGCTCAACACCGACGTGCGCCGCAACCTCGGCTACGGCGAGAAGTACCCCGAGATGGGCGAGCGGGTTATGTGCCTGCGCAACGACAACGGGCGCGGCCTGATCAACGGCATCGGCGGCACCACCTCGACGGCCGCAAGTCTCGACACGTTCGGAGACCTGCGGGCCGACGTGGTGTACGAGGGGCGCGTGTTCAAGAACCTGGTGATCGACCCGTTCCCGTTCATGCTGTACGACGACCCGAAGCTGAACCGCCGGGAATTTCACTCGGACGGGTCGCAGTTCGACTTCGGCTACGCGGTCACCGTGCACAAGGCCCAGGGTTCCGAGTGGCCGCACGTGGTGGTGTGGGACGACAAGATGCGCCGCAACGACGAGGAGCACCGGCGGCGCTGGACATACACGGCGGCCACCCGGGCCAGCGACAAGCTGACCTGGGTGAACGCGGGGAGATAATCATGAAGGAACCCGGCGAGAAGTGTATAGGCGACCTCGACGACAAGCCCGTGGGTGATACTGCCCTGGCCGAGATGATTCACAACGACCCTTTTCATGCGGGCACCAGAGAGCACGGCCAGGTCCCCCGCCGAAACGTCCGCATGACCGACAGAGAGATCGAGACCGCGCGCAAACGCCTCTCGGGAAACTCTTCACGCGTCGCGAAGAAAGGATGGCTGCGATGAAGATCAAATTCGACTTCTGGGTCACGCCCGACGGCTACACGGGATCCGTCACCGATCGCACGGGTAGGGCGCAACACGTGAAGGGGTCCGTGGAACTTCCGCGGATCCCGGTCTTGGCGCTCCTAGCCGCCATCATGTCCCCCCGTTCCAGCATAGGGTTCGCCAGGGAGAAGGCGGTCAAGCTACTTGATCACTCCGCGAAGGAATTCGCGTGATGGCTAAGATGGTATGGCAGCCCGGCGACGCGGTCGGCGGTCCTCAGAAGGCGTACTTCACCCCTGGCGGGAAGATCACCGAGCCGGTCAGGCGAATGCCGGGCGGCGCGATCGTCTTCCGCGACGCGGCGGGCAACGAATACCGCAAGGGCGAGCTCGTCCTCACGGTGGTCAAGCCCGAGAAGAAGCTGCCGCAGTCCGGCCGAAAGAAGGTGCGATGATATATTTCTCCTGCCTCCTCCTCCTCGCCGCACTCACGGCGGCGACGGCTTTGATCACGCACCCGAGCTGGATGTGCAAGGTGTCAGGTCACGACATGTACCGAGTCGTGGAATACGGCCGCACAGGGGGTCGACGCTGTCGACGATGCGAGAAGGAGCTTGCGTGATGGACTGGAAGTGGCTGCAGAACGTCGCCTCGGCAACCCCGTTCCTGCTAAAACCGCAGTACCGCCGGCTCATCGAGGCAGGGGCACACCCGCTCACCGGGCACTGCTACGTCGTGTCCGAGGTTGCGTACCATCTGCTGGGCGGCCGTGCATCGGTCTACGTCCCGGAGTGCGTCAGCCTCAACAGCGGCGGCTGCCACTGGTACCTCCGCAACACGGAGACCCGGGAATTCCTGGACCTGACCGAGGACCAGTTCGACGGCGTCGCCATCTGGCACGGCGGCCGGCGCCGCGCATTCCTCACCGAGCAGCCGAGCAAGCGCGCCGTCATGATGGCGTGGCTCGGCCACCACTACTTCGACGGGCCGGACGTTACGCTGGGAGTGCCGGAATGAGCGAGATCGTCTACGAGCGAGAGTCCCGCGGGTACTACGACGAGAAAGGCCGCAAGCTCGACTGCGTTGAGTGCAACGGCTCGTCCCGCCTCGTGTACCCGGACGGCTCCGTGCTCGACGATGCCCGCGACTGCTACACGTGCGGCGGGACCGGCTGGCAGCCGCCCGCCCGCGATCCCGACGCGCAGTGCACCGGGTGCAAGCGGCCGCTCTGGATCGGCGTCCGCGGCCCGAAGTGGTTCTCACTCGGCAGCGGCCCGATCGACGAAATGTCCGAGCCGACGTGCAGCCACTGCCTGCGCCGCCGCAAGTTCGAGCGACGGCACCCGGAGTTTGCAGCGCCCGATTCCAACGAGATCACGCTGGATGACTTCAATCCGAGGAGAGATAACACATGAAGCACTACGACATACTGTTCGACGGCCCCCCGTCGCACGAGTCCGGGCGGTTCGTGGAAGTCAACGACGAGACCGGGGGCAGCATCTGCATCGGGGAGTGGGTGGAGCGCGACGACGGCCTGTGGGCGCTGCGGATCCCCAACTACGCCGATGTCGAGGAGGCCGCCCGGGACCTGTATGACAATCGGCTGGGGTGGTCGCACGGGCGCAATCCCTACGCCCCGCCGGAATTCTGGGAGGCGCTACGCAAGTCCCTCGACGCACTGAAAGGAGACGACCGATGAAACCCCTGAACCCCCGGCTCTGCACCGCACTGACGAAGGCCGCGACCGGCGAGTCCCTGAGCGAAGGCGAGAGCAAGAGCCTGCTCGCCCTCTCGTTGTGGATCCACGACGGCTGCCCGGAGCGCGGCGCGACGACCGGCCACGGCATGCTTGTCCCGAAGGGCATGGGCAAGGGCCACGTCCCGGAGCCGTGGGAGTACGACACCACGCTCACCGGCCTCGCGCCCCTCGAGGAAGTCGAGGAGAAGGTCGCCGACATCCTGCTCACCGAGTCGGCGCCGTCCTCGTACCACCTCGGCAAGGCCCGCATCATCCAGCACGACGCGGACGAGCGCTTCTAGTGTCGGACTCGAGGACAGCCGAGCTGGACACCCGGACGATTCAAAACCTGAACGAGATCGTGCACGACTTGAACTCGAGGGTGGAGCTGGCAGTGACGCAAGGCTACGAACTGAGGATCCGGGTGGAGGAGGGCAAGTCCGGCATCCCCCGCGTGCGATTCACGCTCCACCGGCAGGTCGGCCGCTCGTGAGTAACGGAACCACGAAGGGGTCGATCCGCTGGGCGCCCTGGCCGGGGCCCGGCGGCGCGTTCCGCGTCCGTATTCGCAGCGCACCGAGCAGGCACGGCCTCGTGTCGGTGCGCTGGCAGGACGGCCCTCTCAAGGGCCGCGAGGCAAACCTGGAGCTCAGGACGCTCCGCAGCAACAAGCGCGACGCCGCGCTGGGAGAGATGCGATGAGCATGCTAGACGTAGAAGCCGATGAGTTGAAGGGCCCGAGGACAGTGATGGTCCACGACATACCTCTTGGCACCGTGTTCTTCGCCAACTTAGGCCAGGGGCGCGGGGTATTCCTGCGCTTCGTACACGGCGTGCTGAGGTTGAACAAGCCTATCGACGCGTGGACGGGTAACGACGAGCTGAAGATCGAAAACTACCAGCCGGCGCGCTCCGCCAGGCTGATCGTAAGGTAACCGCGATGACGTACGAAAGCCTAAGGCGTGCGATGGAGGAGACCTACTCGCTCATCCCCAACAACCGCGGGGCCACCGCCCGGCACCCGCTCGACGAGACCGTCAGTGGGGACACGGTGGGAAGGGTGCGACTGTTCGAGCACCTCCGGTGGATGGCCGGGGAGGCGTTGACCTGGGGGCCCGAGCGCGTGGAGAAGCTGAACCGCTGGCTCGGCTTCATCCAGGGAACCCTGTGGGCGCTCGGCGGCGTGACGATCGAGGACATGCGGCAGGTCAACCTGGGGCAGGAGGATCCGTCATGACGCAGAAGATCACGTACGAATGGGCGTGCCAGAATGCAACCGGCCGTCCCATAGTGCACGGCAACGGATTCATCCAAGTACCGATGCCGGACGGCTGCAGGGTGCACGTGTGGCACCCGGACTGCCCGAAGCAGAACGTCTACACCGGGGTCCACGACCACCGCTTCTCGTTCAAGTCGACGATCGTCCGCGGCCGGCTCCTCAACAGGCGCTGGACCGCGTGCACCGGGCAGGTCTACAAAGTCATGCGTACAGGGGTAGCCGAGGACGACGAGAATCCTCTCAGCCTCTACGACACCGACGGCCGGTGCTCGCTGCGCGACGGGCGCGACGAGGCGCACTCCGAGGGGGACGAGTACCGCTTCGAGATGTATCACCTGCACGAGATCATTCCTGTGACACCGATCGTTGTCACCTACATGCGGAAGATTATGGTTGGAACGCCGGGCCCGGCCGTACTGTGCCTGATTGGCCAGGAACCGGACAACGCTTTCCGCAGGGACGCCCGGCCGGCACACGCCCTGTGGAGACTAATTGCGGAGGCGATGCTATGAGCAAATACGACGACAAGAACTGGCGGGGAAACCCGGACGGCCACGCCGCCATGCTGGTGGCGCTACAAAACATCGACGCCGCCGGCCTCCACATCCATGGCGAGGCGGTGCGCTCGGGCTTCTACGAGATGCGCGATGAGACGGACCCGATGCACGCCGCGTGTGTCGCAGGGCTCATAGCCAGCGAGGTCCACGAGATGATCGACACCCTGCGGGCACCGGAGCCGGAGGTCGCGCCGAGGATCGGTGGGGACTTCACGCACGAGGAGGAGGAGGCGGCCGACACCTTCATCCGACACCTCGACTACTGCGCCTGGCGCAAGCTGCGGCTGGGAGCCGCAGTCGTCGCGAAGCTGGGCGCCAACCGACGCCGGGGCCACCGCTTCGGCGGAAAGAAATTCTAGCAGCATAGGAGATGACGATGAAGAATACGCTGAATTCAGAGGAGCTGGAAGACCTGGCGCGAATGGAGCATATATGCGGGGCAGCGCTGGCCGAGTTCAAGAAAACCGACAACCTGAACCTGGAGGCTCAGAAGCTGCTGTTCGTCTGGCTAACGACCCTGATGTCCGGGAACGAGCGCGCGGTGTACCGCAACCTCGTCATGACGTTCATCTTCGGGGTCATGCTTGGAACGGCCGGCGAGGTCGACATCATCGAGGAGATCAAGCGGGCCGCCATCACCGCGAACCACGGGGCCGACGCGTCCGCCGCTGCCGATCAGCGAAACACGCACTGATGGGACGAGTCGTCCGCGTCATCCACATGAGGGATGCCCCAGCCGACTGGAGGTCCAGCCCGCGCTACAAGTACATCGGGCGCGGATCCAAGTGGGGCAACGACTACAGTCACCTGCATGGATCCCGGGCCCACCACCGGGTGGGAACCCGAGAGGACGCCATCGCGATGTTCGAGGAACATCAACTCCCGGGGCTGCTGCCCGACATAAGCGACCTCGAGGGAAAGATCCTGGTATGCTTCTGCTACCCCGAAGCGTGCCACGGCAACGTGCTGGTGCGGGCCCTGAACGCACGAAAGGAGAGCGAGTGATGTCAGTACAAGACGCAGAGCAGTTCACGGAGGAGGTCCGCCTCTACACCGAGGCTCGCAGGGCCGCGCGGCACGTGAGGAACATGCTCGCCAACCTGAACGCCGCGCTGGACGTGGCCGCGAGCAAGGGTGTCGACTGCGAGATCGACGTGGTGTGGATCGACGAGGTCGGGTCCGACTCATCCCGCAGGACCATCACCATAACGTGTAGGCAAGACCTGTCGCTGAACGAGCCATCCGACTGGGCGCTCGACAAGTTCCGCGAGGCGGCCGACGAGATCATGAGAGGAGATCAGTAAATGGCAGGCATGGAAGGCATGGCTATAACCCCGGAGGAGGCCCGCCTCGAAGACATCCGGCTGAAGGTGCAGAAGCTGTGGGCCGAAGTGGGCGAGCTGAAGAAGCAGGCCCATTACCCCCGCTGCGTTCCCACGGAGGGGCTCGTGCTGGAGTGGGTCGCCCGCGACCGCCGCGAGAAGCGCCGCCGCCGCCGCGAAGGCATCGTATTCGGTGTGATCATCGTCGTCGTGGTCGTGTTCTTCGTATGGGGCGTCGGTAGCGCGATCATGGAAGCGGCGGCGCTGTGGGCGTGAACCTGACCGAGGTGATCGCCGTCCTGATCAAGGTCGACGGCCGGTGGAAGTGCTACAAGCACCCGAACTACGGCGTGCACCGCGCGCCAACGTCCGACTGCAAGGCGTGCAGCCTGCTCTGGATGGAGAAGGAGTCCACGAAATGAGAGTCATCGAGCCACGCAGAGTCGCGGAGAGGGAACGAATCGTCGCAGCGTCACCGATCAAGGTCTGGGACGAAGGCGTGACCATCGACGTCAATGCCCGGAGGCAGATCGCTGACACAGCGGAGCTCCCCTTCATCCACAGCCACGTTGCCGTCATGCCCGACGCTCACTTCGGCTTCGGCTCCACCGTCGGCACGGTCATCCCGACGCGGGGTGCCATCGTCCCCTCCGCGGTCGGCGTCGACATCGGCTGCGGCATGGTGGCCCAGCGCCTCGAGATGACCAGCCGGCGCCTGCCGGACAACCTCGAGGGCGTGTACGACGCGATCATGGAGGCCGTGCCCGTCGGATTCAACGCCCACGAGGAACCGATCGGCGTCTACTTCACCGCGCACGACCGGGGTTACGTGGAGATCGCGGAAGCCGGTCTGTGGAATGCGCGGCAAGACCCCGGGCGCCAGGTCGGGACGCTCGGCGGGGGAAACCACTTCATCGAGCTGTGCATCGACGAGTCAGACGCCGTGTGGGTAATGTTGCACAGCGGCAGCCGCGGCCTGGGCAACCGGGTCGGGCGCCACTTCATCGAGTTGGCCAAGCGTGAGTGCGAGCGGTGGATGATCGAGCTCCCGAATCGCGACCTGGCCTACCTGCCCGAGGGCACCGATGGATTCATCGCCTACGTGAACGCCTTGTCGTTCTGCCAGGACTACGCCGCGCTGAACCGCAAGGTCATGATGGACCTGGCACTAAGTGCACTCGCCGACCAGCTCGGATCGTTCACCTACGACGGCGAGCAGGCGATCAACTGCCACCACAACTACGTGGAGCGCGAGCATCACTTCGGGCAGAACGTGTGGGTGACGCGCAAGGGCGCCGTCCGAGCCCGCGAGGGTGACATGGGGATCATCCCCGGTGCCATGGGCCGGCGGTCCTTCATCGTGCGCGGGAAGGGCAACGCAGACAGCTTCCATAGCTGCTCGCACGGCGGGGGCC
Organism: Candidatus Eiseniibacteriota bacterium; assembly: GCA_030639555.1. Classification (GTDB taxonomy): domain Bacteria; phylum Joyebacterota; class Joyebacteria; order Joyebacterales; family Joyebacteraceae; genus JALGZG01. Next base: position 45,732 of record DAOWCM010000001.1, read on the forward strand.
GCGTCATGTCGCGCACCGAGGCGCGGAAGACCCTCACCCTCGAGGATCACGAGCGGGACACGGAGGGCCTGGTGTGCCGCAAGGACGCAGGCGTGATCGACGAGTCGCCCCGGGCGTACAAGGACATCAACGCCGTGATGGCGGCGCAGGCCGACTTAGTTGACGTCGTGCACACACTGCGCGCCGTCGTCTGCGTGAAAGGATAGGTCATGACGAACGAACAGGCCCTCTCACGACTCATCTACGAGCTCGACGACATAGCGCGATGCGACCGCCGGTGGTTCGCGCGGCGTCGCTTGAAGCTACTCAAGCGCAAGATCGCGTTTGCCGTCAGCCTTGCATCGCTGCCGAACACCGCCGAGCACTGCGACCTGATCATAAAGCACGGGAGGGTACTGGGATGGCACTCCTAGACAAGTGGCCGCCGGAGATGCTGGAGGAGCTGCTCGACACTATCATGCACCGGGCGATCCTCATGGCCGCGATCGAGGAGCCCGGCCGACGCTACGGCGATCCGTGTCGCCAGTTCTACGCCGGCCCGCCCCTAGACATGGAGTTCGCCGAGGAGCACGCCCGGTACGTGACCGCCTGGGCCGAGACCCAGGTCGTCACCGTGAACATCAACAGCCAGGAGGTGGAGGGCAGCCCCGAGGCGATCCGCAACATGGCACGCCAGGAGTGCATGCAGAAGTACATCGCACGAGAGATGCGCGACCGGGCCGAAGACTTGGCGCGATCCATATTCATGGGAGGCAAGGTATGATGAAGAACGAACACACGATAGTCCGAATGCAGTTCGGATCCCAGGTCTACGGCACGAGCCTGCCGACGAGCGACCAAGACTTCAAGGTGGTGTTCATACCCGACGGGCGGGACATCCTCCTGGGCCGCGCGACGAAGGTGTCGCGCTCGAGCTCCACGAAGGTCGATACCCGCGCCCGCAACACGGCCGACGACATCGACGTGGAGGCGTTCTCCTACGCCGGGTTCCTGAGGCTGCTGTCCGAGGGGCAGACCGTCGCCACGGACATGCTGTTCATCCCAAAGCGGCACTACACGTCCGTGGGGTTCGAGTGGGGCCACATCCAAGACTGCCGGCACATCCTCGTGTCGCGCCGCATCTCCGGCTTCGTCGGGTACTGCAAGGCGCAGGCGAACAAGTACGGCATCAAGGGTAGCCGCGTGAACGCCGCCGACGCGATCGTCAAGCTGCTCGAGAGCCTCCCGCCGGACAACCGCCTGGGGGACCACGAGGGCCACCTCGTGCACTTCTGCGAGGATCACGAGCACGCGGAGATGATCCACATCCCCACGTCGGCGGGCAGTGACATCCCGCACCTGTCGGTGTGCAACCGCAAACAGTCGCTGACCGTCAAGGTCAAGTACGCGCTGTCGCAGTACCGCGAGCTGTGGGACAAGTACGGCGAGCGGGCCCGCCAGGCCGCCGCGAACGAGGGCATCGACTGGAAGGCGCTCATGCACGCCGTGCGGATCGGGTGCCAGGCGCACGAGCTGCTCGCGACCGGGCACGTCACGTTCCCGCGCCCCGAAGCTCCGCTCCTCCTGAAGATCCGAAAGGGCGAGCTGGCGTACTCCGCGGTGGCCGAGCTGATCGAGGAGAGCATGAATTCCCTCGAGGGCGCCCAGGAGACCTCGGTGCTGCCCAAGGAGCCGGACCAGGCGCTGATCGACGAGCTGATCACGGAGACGTACCGGAGCGCGATCACGTGTTCGTAGTATTCGACCTCGACGGGACGATGGCCAACATCACCCACCGCCTGCACGTCATCGAGGGCGTGAAGCAGGACTGGGACCTGTTCTTCGAGCTGTGCCACGAGGACGAGCCGATCCCGCAGATCATCGAGGTCTGCCGCGCGATGTACCGCGCGGGTCACCGGGTCGAAGTCTGGTCCGCCCGAAGGGAGTGGTGCCGTGCGAAGACGGAGGCGTGGCTCGAGGCGCACGGGGTGCCGCACTACGCGCTGATACTGCGCCCCGACGACGACGAGCGCCCGGACACCGAGGTGAAGGAGGAGTGGCTCCGCACCGGGAACACGCCCGACCTAGTCTTCGACGACCGGCGGCGGATCGTCGACATGTGGCGCCGGAACGGCGTGCGCTGCTGCCACGTCGCGGAGGGGGAATACTGATGAGCGTCGTCGGTAACTGCCTTCGCATCAAGTGCGACTCGCCGAAGTGCGACGAGGCAACTCACATTCACCTCCCGAATCCCATTCCGTCAGGTCACGCGTTCATGCGGATCTATCTGAACGCGGTCCACGAGCAGGGGTGGTCGTTCCCGGTGCCGAACGTCTATGACAAGCACACCTGTTACAAGCACGGCGTGGGGGCCAGGTTGAACAAGAAGAAGAGGAAGACACGATGAGCATCATGAACCCCACGCCCGAGGCCCGCGAGGTGGTCCTCCAGGAGGCGCGAGAATCGGGACACGAGGTAGTGTATGGCGACCCGTGGCTGTTGCTACTCGACCTCGACTCGAAGGTCGCCCTGGCGGACGCCAAGGCACAGCTCAAGCGTTTCTCCCCGCACCTGGCGGTGCAGTGGATCGAAATGACGAGGTCGAAGTCCGGGAACTGGCACCTGTACGTGCGACTCAGCTACTTCATGGATCGCAAGGATCGCCTGTTCTGGCAGGCCACCCTCGGCAGCGACCGAATCCGGGCGGGACTCGACTGGATCTGGGCTCTGAAGCACGAGGAGGAGTGCTTCCTAGTCGAGCTGGCCGACGCGAAGAGGGAGGTGGTGATACTGTGATTCACCGACGACGATTCCTCAAGTCCCTGGTCGGCCTGGCGGCCATTCCATTCGCGCCGCTCGCCGCGCTGGCGCCGAAGTTCGCGACTGGCGGCATTGTTCGCCCGGGCGCGTACGTCGTCGGCTCGTCGAACACCTGCTTCCTGCAATACAACCGAGGGCCAGTACCCTGGCTGCAGTCGCACTGCATAGTGTATATGAACGCCCGGAATCAGATGATAGAGGTACCTCTCGAAGGAGGGAACTGGTCATGAGCCCGGAGAAGCTGCGCCGACTCGAGCTCAGGATCTACGGGCGCGTGCTGGGCCCGCTCCCCTCGCCGGCCCCGGTCGAGCCATGTTTCCGATGCGGCCGCGACACACTGAAGCGCAAGCCGCGCCGCGCCTGCGGCCCGTGCCTGGTGGGTTGGTAGTGCCCGGCTCGAACGCGGGAACCGGCCAGCCGCTCAACTTCCGCTGCTCGAGGTGTCGACGGCGCTACGGGACGCGTGAGTATTTCGGCGAGCGCTACACGTCGGGCCGAGGGCGGGTTGACCGAGTCATGTTGACCGGCCGCCAGCGAAAGACGCCGCCCGGTCGAGGTGGGTGTCGCAATTCTAATTACCGCAGGGAGTATGTCTGCATCGACTGCGAGCACGTGGGTTGGAGCCGGCACGTCGACCTGGCGAGGAAAACATGAATCAATCCCCCAAGTTCAAACCGATTCTCGAGGTGGGGCCGTACAAACCACCGAGGCTGCTGTGTCAGTCTGCGGACGGGTGCAACAGGAAGCCCGAGGCAACGGTGCGGTACCTGCTGGAGATGGAGGACGGGACGATACGGTCCCACGGCGTGCCAGCGGACCTGTGCGCCGAGCACGCGGAGGAGGCGAAGTCTACATGGGAGCTGTAGTCTGCTTCGGCTGCCGCGAGGAGCTCGACTCGTGCGCTTGCAACCAGCTCGACGAGCAAGAGGTCGCGGAGCGGCTCGCCGAGGGTGAGTGCTGCAGATGCCACGCCCACGCTGACACGCTGTTCGAGATGCGCTACGAAGAGAGCGTCGTGTACGTGTGCGCGCTCTGCGTGCCACGCAAGTGTCGCCGATGCAACCGGGTACGCCCTATCATTCGACCCTTCAAGCTGTGCGTGGACTGCACGCAGGAGGAGACGCACTGGTCGTGACGCCCCACCGCTTCAAGGCATGGCGCGTCGGCCGAGGTCGCAAGGCCAAGACGATGCCCTGGAACCTCTGCCCCGGCTGCGGCCTCGTGCGACTGCGGAACGCACTCACCGACTGGTGCGCGCGGCACGGCTGCGACTACGACGAGCACCCCGGCTACCGGGCCGCCGTGCACAGGTTGACGCGGGCCCCTTGAAATCTGGACACCCCCCCACTGTATTTTCCAGGTAGGAGATTCAATGCCATTAGCCACGTACCTCACGGGCAAGTGCCTCGCATGCAACCGGGCGTTCCGCTGGGAGACAGCGGGCGAGATGCTCGTTAGAGACGCCATATGCCTGGGCTGCGACGGCCCGCTCGTCCATTCTCGCCAACGGCGTAGAGGAGTGCCGATCGAGCACGTGGACGCCGAATGGATGCGGGGGCCCGAGAAGCCGGCCGTCGACCCGGAAGATCCAACGACGTGGCCCTAGATTTGGGACACCCCCCTCTCGATTTTCGACATACGACTTTCATTTGATGGGGCGCCCAGGGGCCTACCGCCCGGCACACCATACATAAAAAGGAGTAGGATGATGGGAGAACCCGGACTGGCAGAGCGGGTCCAGATGGCCGCGGACTGCGACAGGGGCTCGGCGGACGAGATCCGCGACATGTGCAAGCGCGTGACGCAGAAGGAGATGAACGTCTCGGCGTTCGTCGGCGGACTGCTGGCACTCTCGAACGTGATCGTGGAGAACTCGGAGCACCTCCAGCGAATCCTCGCCGAGCTCCCGGAAGAATCCTCGTGAACCTCGGCCGCGCGACTCAGCTCGCCATCCAGACGATGTGCCGCTACCTGCCGGAGGACTCCCAGGAGTGCCGCCTAGCCATCGCCACGTTCG